>NZ_JBEYSJ010000014.1:0-241480 GCF_040704195.1 Amycolatopsis sp. NPDC047767 | reverse complement strand
TCCAGCAGTACGACGCATTGCTGCTCCCGGTGACCACCGCCCCCGCGCAGAAGCGCGGAGCCACGGAGCTCACCCTCGACGGGAAGACGCTCAGCATCTTCCACGTGATGTCGACAACCGTCCCGTTCAACCTGACCGGGCTCCCCGCCCTGTCCATGCGTTTCGGGACGACCGCCGGCGGCCTGCCGATCGGCGTGCAACTGGCGGCCTCCTGGTACGCGGAGTCCACGATCCTGCACCTCGCCTCGGTGCTGGAGACGCTGAGCCCGGTCCGCGGACAGCACCCCGTCCTCTGACCGCTTCACGACACACCACGTCGGGCGCCTCGACGGGAGCGAGCTTGCTCCCGTCGAGGCGCCTGACGTGACCTTCGTGCCGGATCAGCCCTTCCACCAAGCGAGCAGTTCCGGAGCCAGGTCACGTGCCTGCTCGGCACCCGCCGTGGCCCCGACGTCGATGAAGCGCGGATCGAGCAAATCCACCGGCGCGCGGTAAAACGGGTCCGCGACGACGACGCGGACGCGGTAGCCCCGCTCGACCAGAAATGCCTCTTCGCGCTCGAGGTCCTGGGCTGCCAACGGTGCGACCACGAGCACCCGGCCCGGCTCCGAGCCCCGAGCACCGGCGGTCTCGGCGCGCAGGTCGACGACCAGGTCGGCGTTGGTGCCGGTCCGCACTCCCCCGTCCAGCCAGACCCCGCCGTCCACCGTGACCGGCGGAGCGACACCGGGGGCCGCGGTGGAACAGGCGACCCCGACGGCGAGGGGAATGCCGTCGGAAGCCGACCAAGCCCGCGCCTGGCCGGTACCGGCGTTCACCGACATCATCCGCAGCCGGGGCGACCACGGGCCCGCGGGCAGCATCGCCTGCCACAGATCTTCAGCCCGGTCAACGGAAATCGGTGGCATCGCCACCATCGCGGCCCGGCCGACCGCCCCCGCCGAACCTTTCTCGGCATCCGTCACGAGCGCTTCGAACAGTTGGGTGTCCGGGCGCCCGGCTGACGCGTTTTTCGCGTGCCAGGTGGCACGTTCACGCATCAGAGCCGGAACTTCCGCGAGGCCGTCGGGCTGGATCGTCAGCCAGGCACCGACCACCGAGCCGGCCGACGTCCCCATGACCACATCGGACTCGGCCAGCGGGACTCCGGCAGCCCGCAATCCGTTCAGCAGAGCCGAGGTCCACGACGCCCCCACCGGGCCACCGCCGCCCAGAACCAGAGCGTTGCCCGGCGCGGCCTCGGAACCTGACGAGCGCTGGTTCACTTGCGCGGTCCAGTCTCCGGGTTCCCGGGCGAAACCGCGACAACGACCTTGCCGACCTGGTTGCCGGCCTCCAGGTAGCGGTGCGCTTCGGCGAAGTCGTCCATCGGAAACACCTTGTCGACGACGGGAATGAAGTCCCCGGCGACAATGCCCTCGCGAACGTGGTCCACCGCGGCGGCCAGACGGCGGCTGTCGGAGGCGAGCTCCATGACCCCGAAGCCGCGGACGGTGAGCCGCTTGAGCAGCAACGCCATCACGTTCACGGTCGCGGGCGTGAAGTCGAGCACGCCGTAGACGACGAGGATCGCGTTGTCGGCAGCGGCTTCGACCAACGTCGCGAGGACCGGGCCGCCGACCGCGTCGAAAATGACCCTTGCGCCCCGGCCGTCGGTCAGCTCCCGGATCCGGGCGACGACGTCCTCTTCGGCGGTGGCGATCACGACGTCCGCGCCGGCGTCCAGAAGTTGTTGCCGCTTCGCGCCGGTACGGGTCAGCGCCACGGTTTTCGCCCCCGCCCGCCGGGCGGTCTGGATGGCCGCGAGGCCTACGCTGCTGGACGCGGCCGAGATCACCACGGTGTCCCCGGGTTGCGTCCCGGCGATCTCCACCAGGCCACCGTAGGCGGTGATGTACTGCATCCACGTCGAGGCCGCCTGCTCGAAGGAGAGTTCTTCGGGGTGGGCCACGACGGCGTGTGCGGGCGCGAGAACCGCTTCGCCGTGCATCGGGTAGTCGAGCAGGTTGAACGCGGGCAGAACGCTGACGGCTTGGCCGACGCGAAGCCCGTCGACCCCGTCGCCGACGGCCGCGATCACGCCCGCGGCTTCGTAACCCAGGCCGGCGGGGAAGACCGGGCTGACGCTGTACAGCCCTTGGCGGAACAGCGCGTCCGCCCGGTTGAGCCCCCACGCGCGGGCGTGGATCAGCACCTCGCCGGGACCCGGCTCCGGCTCGGGCGCCTCTTCGAACTGCAGCACCTCGGGACCACCGATCCGGTGGAAACGCACGTTACGGCTCATGGCGGGACTCCTCGTGGTCGACCTGTGCAGAGCCCCGATTATGTCGCACGTCATAGTCTCACGTGCCACTCAATATGTCGTTCGTCATACATGGAAAGCGGTAGACTCGGGTCATGGCTCGACGTTCAGACACCAAGCAGCGCATGGTCGGGGCCGCCCGCCAGCTCATCCGCGAACACGGCTACAGCGCCATGGCGTTGTCCGACGTGGTCGAGCGCAGCGCCTCCCCGCGCGGGTCGATCTACCACCACTTTCCCGAGGGCAAGGTGCAGATGGCCGCCGAAGCGGCCGAGGAGCACACCCGCGAGCAGGTCGACATGATCAACCGGCTCGCCGGGGAGGCCGCCACGGCCGAGGATCTGGTGCGGGCCTACGTCGACCTGGCCCGTGAGGGCATGCAGACCAGCGGTTATGGGCGTGGGTGCACCATCGCCCCGCTGGTGATCGAGATCGGCGATTCCTCCGAGGAACTGGGTGCCGCCAGCCGGCGCGCGTTCTTCCTCATGGTCGAGACCCTGGCGCTCCAGCTCGTCGTGCTCGGTGCCGACGCGGCCGGCGCCCGCGAGCTGGCCCACGCGACAGTGGCCGGTGTCGAGGGCGCGATGGTGACCTCCCGCGCGCTGCGCAGCACCGAACCGTTCGACGCGGTCCGCGACGTCGTGGCGAGCCGCGCGCAGGCGGTCACCAAGCCCCGCGACTGACCCGGCGGGTCGGCTGGATCACTCTGCCGGGTGGCCCAAATTATGTCGTCCGACATACATACGTGGTAGCGTCGCCGACGAGACCGACGCTGGGGTCGCGGCGAGGTGTCGTCCGCCGCCGTGACTCTCCCCAACCACTCTGCGAACTGGAGATCCAGACATGTCGTCCATCCTCATCACCGGCGCCTCCCAGGGAATCGGCCGCGCCATGGCGCTGGAGCTCGCCGGCCGTGGCCACCGCGTCATCGGCACCGCCCGCAACCCCGAGAACCTGGCCGATCTGCCCCTCGCGGAGCGGCTCCGGCTCGACGTCACCGACCAGGCCAGCGTCGACGCGGCGATCAAGGCCGCGGGCCGGATCGACGTCGTGGTCAACAACGCCGGCGAGACCATGCGCGCGCCGCTGGAGACCGTCCCGGTGTCCGAGGTCGCGCGGCTGTTCGACCTGAACGCACTCGGCGCGCTGCGCGTCGTCCAGGCCGCTCTGCCCGGTATGCGCGAACGCGGCTCCGGCCACCTGGTGTTCCTCTCCAGCATCCAGGGCCGGATGGTGCTGCCGATCATCGGCCCGTACGGGATGAGCAAGTGGGCGGTGGAAGCCATGGCCGAGGTGCTGGCCATCGAAACCGGCCACTTCGGCGTGAAAGTCAGCCTCGTCCAGCCCGGTGTGGTCGCCACCGACGGCGGCGCGAAAGCCAAGGTCTACCGCACCGACGACGACCCCTACGGTCCCCTGTTCGACGAGCTGCCCAAGACCCGCGGCGACGTCGTGACGCCCGAGGAGGTGGCCAAGGTCGTGGCCGACACCATCGAGCAGGAAAACCCGCCGCTGCGCGTGCCGGCCGGCGCCACCGCGACCACGCTCCTGGCCGCCCGCAAGACCGCGCCGGAAAACGAGGTTTTCTTCCCCTACGACATCAACTGGTGACCACCGGCGGCACGGGCTGTCCGGCGATCATCCGGATTCGGATGGGTACGCTGGCGCCACGTGCCGGAGGAGGTTGCGGTCTGCATGGGTGATGGGCATGCGCCCGGACGGTCCGAGCAGGAGGACAGGCTCGGCGCCGAGTGGGAGACGCATCGGCCTGCGGTCTTCGGCGTGGCCTACCGGCTGCTGGGAAGTGTGGCCGACGCCGAGGACGTGGCCCAGGACGTGTGGCTGAGGGCGGCCGGCTCCGATCTGCGCGAGGTCGAGGACCTGCGGGCCTGGCTGGTCACGGTCGCCGCACGGCGGTCGTACGACATCCTCAAGAGCGCCCGGTCGCGCCGGGAGGCCTATGTCGGGCCGTGGCTGCCGGAGCCGCTGCTGACGGGACCGGACGCCTCGGAGCCGGTGCTCGTCGACGAGTCCGTCGGCGCGGCGATGATGCTCGTCATGGAGGAGCTGAGCCCGCCGGAGCGGGTGGCCTTCGTCCTGCACGACGTCTTCGCTTTCGAGTTCGGGCGGATCGCCGAGGTGCTGGACGTCTCCGTGCCGGCGGCCCGGCAGCTCGCCTCGCGGGCGCGGCGGCGGGTGGCCAAGGCGAAGCAGTCCCCTTCGCAGGCATCGAAAGCCGAGCGTGAACGGGTGCTGGCGACCTTCCGCGCCGCCTACGAATCCGGCGACCTGGCCGGCCTGGTCCGGCTCCTGCACCCCGACGCCGTCTACGTCACCGACGGCGGCGGCAAGGTCTCGGCCGCACGCAAGCTCATCCACGGTGGTGAGCGCATCGCCGAGGTGATGGTGCGCGTGGGTCACCAGTGGCGTCCGGACCGGATCGATCTCGTCGAGGTGGGCGGCGAGC
Organism: Amycolatopsis sp. NPDC047767; assembly: GCF_040704195.1. Classification (NCBI taxonomy): domain Bacteria; kingdom Bacillati; phylum Actinomycetota; class Actinomycetes; order Pseudonocardiales; family Pseudonocardiaceae; genus Amycolatopsis; species Amycolatopsis sp. NPDC047767. Next base: position 236,711 of record NZ_JBEYSJ010000014.1, on the reverse strand, counting down.
TCGGTCTCGTGTTCCGCCGCGACGGCAGCGTGTACTCCGTCGACACGGTGCAGATCACGGACGGTCTGATCACGGCGTACCGCAGGGTCCTGAACCCGGACAAACTTTCGCGGGTCTGAGCTGTCACGTCCGGAGGGGCTGCCTCGTCTCCCTGCCGAGAACGCACGACGCGCCCGGAGGGCGCGGCTCGGACCACACGAAGGAATCGAAGCAACTGTGACGAACACCCAGCGCGTCAGCATCGACAAGCAGCACCCGGCCTCCTACAAGGCCCTCATCGCCCTTTCGACGGAGGCGGACGCCGGCGCCGTCGCGGCCGGGCTCGACCCGCTCCTGGTCGAGCTGGTGCGGATCCGCACCTCCCAGATCAACGGCTGCGCGTTCTGCCTGCGCATGCACACCCGTGACTCGCTCAAGAAGGGCGAGAACCCCGACCGGATCGCCGTGCTGCCCGCGTGGGAGGAGACCGGCTACTTCTCGGCGACGGACCGCGCCGCTCTGCGCCTGGCCGAGGCGATCACCCGCGTCGCGGACGGACACGTCAGCGACGAGGACTACGCGGCCGCCGCGGCCGAGCTCACCGAAGACCAGATCTCGGCGGTCTCCTGGCTGGTCACGGTGATGAACGCCTTCAACCGCGTCGCCATCACCAGCCGCTACCACGTCGCAGCCTGAGCTCGCCCCCACCAGCCTGCCGGGCGCCAGGCAGGCTGGTGGCCACGGCGGCTGCCGAAAAAACCGCTCGATCGCACCGAAAGTCACCAGTACATGCCCACGCTCCTGCACCTCGACAGCTCGATCTGGCCCGGCGACGCGTCCACCTCGCGTGCCGTGACGGCCGCCTTTCGCGGCGAGTGGGAGGCCCAGCACCCCGACGGAACGGTGATCCACCGCGACCTGGCCGCCGACCCGCTCCCCCACATCACCGACGACGGGTTCACCGCCGGGAACAAGGACCCGCTGCGGGCCACGCTGGCCCGTGAGCTCGAACAGGCCGACGTCGTCCTGATCGCCGCCCCGATGTACAACCTCACGGTTCCCAGCACGCTCAAGGCCTGGATCGACCAGGTGATGGTCCCCGGTCGCATCATCGGTGAGCGGCCCTCCGCCGCGGGCACGCCGGTGGTGGTCGTCTCCAGCCGCGGCAGCACCTACCGGCCCGGCACCCCTCGTGACGGCGGGGATTTCGTGGTCCCCTACCTGACCACGCTTTTCGCCACCTACTTCGGCATCACCGAGGTCGAGTTCATCATCGCCGAGCTCACCTCCGCCGTGAAACGGGCGTGGGGGCCGGAAGCTGTCCGCCGGTACGAAGCGTCCCTGGCCCGGGCGCACGAGAACGCCGTCACCAAGGCCAAGGAGCTGGCCGCCCGCTTCGCCTGAGCCGCACCGGGCACCGGACCTAGCGGCGCACCTTGTACCGGAGGTGCAGAACCCTGTCGCTGGGGATGACCACGTGGGGGTCGTCCAGGAGGTGCCGGCTGTCGATGCCGCCGAAGAAGCGTTTGCCCGACCCGAAAACCACCGGGACGACGTCCATCGCCACCTCGTCCACGAGGCCGGCCGCGAGGATCTGGCCGCCGACTTCGCCGGCGTTGACCGCGACGGTCCGGTCGCCGGCGAGCTCCTGGGCCTTGTCGATCGCGGCCGGCACGCCGTCGACGAAGTGGTAGGACGCCTCGGGGTGCCAGCCCTCGGGTTTGGGCCGGTGCGACACCACGACCACGTGCTCGCCCGCGGGCGGTTTGCCCTCCCAGCCGTTCACGAGGTCGAACAGGTGGCGGCCCATCACGATCACGCCGATCGTCGCCCACGTCGACCGGACGTAATCGGCCGAAGCGGTTGAAACCTTGAAGGCGTTTCCGGCTCCGGAATGGTCGAAGCCTGCCTCGTCTTCGCCTCCGCCGCGGTCGATGATCGGGTCGTCACCGCTGAAGTACCAGTCGTGGAGCGGACCGACGTCGTCCTTCTCGTCGGCGATGAAGCCGTCCACCGACGCCACGCTGTTCATGATCACCGTGCCCACATTCACTCCTCGGGTCGCCTCGCGCCGATCTTGCCGTCCGCCCGTGGCCGCGGGCTTGTAAAAATTCACTCGGCCGGCATCGGACCGTGGTCGGGCGGGAAGTCCCGCTCGGCGGGGATCCGCCGCCGCAGAGCCAGGTACTCCGTCGGGGTGTGGCCGGTGAAGTCCTTGAACTCCCGGCTGAGGTGCGCCTGGTCGAAATAGCCCGCCGTGTGCGCGAGACCCGGCCAGTCGACCGGCCCCCGCGCGTCGACCGACAGGATCAGCCGCGCGAAGCGGTAGATCCGCGCGACCCGCTTCGGGGTGAGGCCGACGTGCGCCTTGAACTGCGTGGCCAGGTGGTTGACGCTCACCCCGGCCGAACCGCTCAGCGCCCCGACCGGGATCGCCCCGCCGGCGGCCGCCAGGCGCCCGGCGGTGTGCTGAACCAGATCGAGCCCGCGCGGCGGGCCCTCGGCCAGCGCCGAGCGCAGCTCTTCCTCCAGCACGCGGAGCATCTCGGTGTCCGAAGTGAGGTCGCCGAGGTGGTAACGAAGCCGATCCACCGACCGCGGCCACACCGCGTCGGCCGGCACCCACCGGTCCCGCAGCTCGTTCGCCGCCACCCTGGCGAACGGCGAGATCCCCCACGGCTTGAAGTGCACCCCCACCAGCCGCACCAGGCCGGGGTACTCGACGAGGAACCGCCTGGTCCACACCCCCGCGAACAACCCGCCGAGGACCGGCACCACCGGCATCGAGGGGTCGGAATCCCGCAGCAGGAACGGCGCGCCCAGGTTGAGGAACAAGTGCGCCGACGGCATCGGCGGCACGATCATCCGACGGTGGCGCGGCACCCCGGTCAGGCAGTAGACGTCGTCGACGAACCGGTCCAGCGGCGGCGCGGGCACCCGGCGGACGTAGCGCATCGGTCCAGTGTGGCCGACCGAGCACCGCATCGCGAGGACCTGGCCGGGCTCCGGAGTTCGGGAGGCGCGCAGCCGAGGACGCGTCTTTGCCCGGGCTGATGCGCGCCCTTCGTCGCTCCACGATGGATCCTCCTCGGCCGATGGGAGCCTCGTGTTCTCGTCCGATTTGTCCCGATTAAAAAACTGGACAAATCGGCGGCCGCAGTCTGGATTTCAGGTGAGGCTTACCTAAAGACTGGCGGGGTCCGACCGTCGAGTGCCCCCGAGGAGCCGCGCAGTGTTGTTCTCCAGCCTCTTGATCGGGATGCGCGAGGGGCTCGAGGCGGCGCTCGTCGTGAGCATCCTGGTGGCGTTCCTGGTCAAGACCGACCGGCGGGCGGCGCTGCGCTGGGTGTGGCCCGGCGTCGCGGCGGCGGTGGTGGTGTCCGTGGCCGTGGGCGCGGTGCTCACCTACACCACGGCGAACCTGACCTTCGAGCACCAGGAACTGGTCGGGGGTGTGCTGTCGATCGTGGCGGTCGCGTTCGTCACGGTGATGATCTTCTGGATGCGCACGGCCGCCCGGCACATCTCGGCCGAGCTGCGCGGGAAGATGGAGAACGCGCTGAAGCTGGGGCCCGCGGCGATCGTGCTCGTGTCGTTCCTGTCGGTGGGGCGGGAGAGCCTGGAGACGTCGGTCTTCTTCTACGCGTCGGTGCAGACCGCGCGCGGCGACACCGCCTTGCCGCTGCTGGGTTTCACGGCCGGGATCGTGATCGCGGTGGCGCTGGCCTGGCTGCTGTACCGCGGCGCGCTGCGGTTCGACCTGGGCAAGTTCTTCAAGGTCACCGGAGTCCTGCTGGTGTTCGTGGCCGCCGGGGTCCTGGGATACGGGCTGCACGACCTGCAGGAGGGCGCTTTCCTTCCCGGGCTGTCCACGCTGGCGTTCGACGCCTCGGCCGTGGTGCCCGAGACCTCGTGGTACGGCGCGTTGCTCAAGGGCATCTTCAACTACTCCCAGCAGACCACGGTTCTGCAGGCGATCGCCTGGGTGGCCTACGTCGCGATCGTCCTGCCGCTGTTCCTCCGCCCCGCGCGCGACAAGTCCCGTACGACGGCGACCACGCAGCCGGCCGCGGCCCGCGACCCGAAGGAGTGACGATGGTCAAGACCGGACGGACCGGCCTGGCAGTGAGCGCGGGCGCGACGCTGGCCGCGCTCGTCTCGGCGTGCGGCGGCGCACCGCCCTCCGCGGCGAACGGCACGCCGGCCGCGCCGATCACGGTCACCGCCTCGGACTCCGCGTGCCAGGTGTCGGCGACGAGCGCGCCGGCGGGGAACCTGACGTTCCAGATCGCCAACCACGGAACGAAAGTCACCGAGTTCTACCTCTACGGTGACGGCGACCGGATCATGGGCGAAGTGGAGAACATCGCGCCCGGGCTGACCCGGCGCCTGATCGTGGAGATCGCCGACGCCGGCACCTACCAGACGGCCTGCAAACCCGGGATGGCCGGTGCCGGCATCCGCGGCCCGTTCACCGTCACCGGCGGAGCGGCCAAGGGCACCGACGCCAACGCCCAGCTCGCCGAGGCCGCGCGCGGCTACGCCCGCTACGTCTCCGCCCAGACCGGCGCGTTCGCCGAAGAAACCCGCAAGTTCGCCACGGCGGTCAAGGCCCACGACATCGCCGCCGCGAAGGCCCAGTACGCCCGGACCCGCGTCTACTACGAGCGGATCGAACCGGTCGCGGCCAAGTTCGGCGATCTCGACCCGGCCGTCGACGTGCGCGAGGCCGACCTCCAGCCGGGGCAGCGGTTCACGGGCTTCCACCGCCTGGAGAAGGACCTGTGGGTCACCGGGTTGCGGCCGGACTCCGCCGCGATCGCCGACCGGCTCGTCGCCGACGTCACGACCCTCGGCCAGAAAGCGTCCGCGCTGCGGCTGAGCGCGCTGGATCTGGCCAACGGGGCCAAGAGCCTGCTCGACGAAGTCGCGACGGGCAAGATCACCGGCGAGGAAGAAGCGTTCTCCCACACCGACCTGTCGGACTTCCAAGCCAATGTGGACGGTTCCAAGGGTGCGATCCAGGCCCTGCGCCCGGTCTTGGCGCAGCGCAACCCCGCGCTGGTGGCAACACTCGACACGCGGTTCGCGGCCGTGCAGACCTTGCTGGACGCCCAGCGCACGGGGGACACGTTCAAGCTGTACACCGAGCTGACGCAGGAGCAGATCAAGAAGTTCGCGGCCGCGGTGGACGCGTTGTCCGAGCCGCTCAGCAAGGTCGCGGAGGTCGTCGCGCGGTAACCGCGGCTCACCCGCTCGGAGGGTACGCCGAACACCACCCGATCGAGGAAACCTTCTTGCCGCAAGCCTTCCGCACGATAGGGAGCCGTTAACCCGGCCCCGGCCACCATCGGTACCAAGATCATCCACATCCCATTCCAAGGAGATCAAGGTGCGTCACGGCGAAAGCCTTCGTTCGGCCATTCGCTCGGACTCGATCACCCCGCTCATCGGCGTCTTCGACATGTTCTCCGCGTCGGTCGCGGCGCAGCACTACGACGGACTGTTCGTCTCGGGATTCGGCTTCGCCGCGTCCCACTACGGGCTGCCCGACATCGGGTTCATCGCGTGGCCCGACATGGTCGCCTTCGTGCAGCGGCTGCGCCTGGCGCTGCCGCGCCACCACCTGCTCGTCGACATCGACGACGGGTACGTCGACCCCGAGGTCGCGGGCCACGTCGTGCAGCAGCTGGAGCAGCTCGGCGCGTCCGGCGTCATCCTCGAGGACCAGAAGCGGCCCCGCCGGTGCGGCCACGTCGACGGCAAGCAGGTCCTGCCCCTGGAGGAGTACCTCGAGAAGCTCGACCTCGTGCTGTCCGCCCGCCGGGATCTCGTTGTCGTCGCCCGCACGGACGCCACCGAGCACGACGAGATCCTCCGCCGCGCCGAAGCCCTGGCCCGGACCGACGCGGACGTGGTCCTCATCGACGGCGTCCGCTCCGCCGGGGCCATCACAGAGATCCGGACGGTGATCGGCGACAAACCGTTGCTGTTCAACCAGATCGCGGGCGGCAAGTCGCCGCGCCTGTCCCTGCCCGAGCTGTCGGCGCTCGGGGTCGACGTCGCGATCTACAGCACGCCTTGCCTGTTCGCCGCGCAGGAGGCCATGGACAACGCCCTCATCCGCCTGCGCCACGACGACGGGCGGCTCCCCGAGCTCGGCGCCGACGGGGTAGGGGTCGCGCAGTCCCTCGGTTTGCTGGAACGCAACATCAGCCGCCACCACGCGGCACCGGCCCGAAGCGGCGCCTGATCCCGGGGGCCGGCCGTTCGTTCCGGCCGGCCCTTTTCGGGCGATCGTCAGCTTATGTTGACATCGCGGGTGCTGTCAGCTTATGTTGACGATATGAAGACACGAGCAGAGATCGCCGAGAGCGCGGCCAGTTCCGACCCCGACGTCGGGCTGCGGGCGGTGGCGGCGTTGCGGGCGCTGACCGAGGAACTCGAGACGCTGCAGGTGGATCGGGCGCGCTTGTCGGGGTGGTCGTGGCAGGACATCGCGGCCCGGCTCGGCGTGAGCAAGCAGACGGTGCACCGCAAGCACGGCCGCAGAATCCGGGGGCCGAAATGAGGAACCGGCAGTTCGCCGACGACGCCCGCGCCCTGGTGCGGACGGCCCAGGAACGCGCCCGCACGGTCGGCCATCCCGGGATCGGCTCCGAGCACCTGCTGTTCGCGGTCGCGGACGCCCCGACCCGCGTAGGCGAGGTGGCCCGCGAGTACGGCCTGACCCCCGCCGGAGTGGCCACCCAGACCGACCGCCTCCTGGCCGGGCCGCGCCCCCCGTTCGCCAACGTGGACGCGGCCGCCCTGGCCGCGATCGGCATCGACCTGGACGCGGTCCGCGAAGCCGTCGAAGCCAACTTCGGCCCCTTCCCGGCGCCTTCGCCGCGCACCCGACGCCACCCGAAGCTCCCCGGCCACCTCCCGATCACCGGCCGGGCCCGATCCTGCCTCCAGGCCGCCGTCACCGAGGCCGGACGCCGCGGCGTGTCCCCCGCCGGCGCGCACCACCTCGGCGCCGTCGTGGTCGGCACGCCTGGGGGCTTGGTGCCGCCGATCCTGGCAGCGTTGGGCATCTCCGCGCCGACGCTGCGGGCAGCGCTGCTCGAACGCACGCCATGACCCGCCAGGGCTTTTCGTCGCGTCTCCCCGCCTGCGCCAACCACCTCGGCGCCGTTGTGGTCGGCACGCCTGGCGGCCTCGTGCCCACCGATCCTGGCAACCGTCGGCATCTCCGCGCCGACGCTGCGGGCTGCGCTATTCGAACGCACACCGTGAACCGCCAAGGCCGGGCGCGGTCGCGTGTCCCCCGCGCGAGCGCACCACCTCGACGCCGTTGTGGTCGGCACGACTGGCGGTTTGGTGCCGCCGGTCCTGGCTGCCCTGAGCATCTCCGTACCGACATTGCGGGCACCGCTACTCGAACGCACACCGTGAGCCGCCAAGACTTGCCGTCGGGTCTCCCCGCCGGCGCGAGCCGCACCGGCGCCGCAGTGCTTGGCATGCCCGGCGGCCCCGTGCCCAAGCTGCGGGCAGCGCTGCTCGAAGGCATGCCATGACCCGCCAGGGCCGGACGCGGTGGCGTGTCCTCCGCTGGAGCCCACCACCTCGGCGGTGTCATGGTTGGCACGCCTGGCGGCCTGGTGCCATCGATCCTGGCAACCGTCGGCATCTCCGCGCCGACGCTGCGGGCAGTGCTGCTCGAACGCACGCCATGACCCGCCGGGGGTTGTGGTGGCTGCTTGCGGTAGCCGGGGCGGCGTGGGTGGGCAGCTGGCGCATCATCTACCTCGAAGTGACCCGCTGGCACCACCTGGACGCGCGTCTGCGGTTCACCCCGCCGCCGGGGCCGGTGGGTGGTCCGGTTGCCCACGCGGGGGTGCCGGTGATCATGGCGCGCGCGGTCGCCGGGGTTGCGCCGTTGGTGTGCGTCGCGGCCGTCGTGGTGCTGGTCGCCCGAGCGTCCACAAAGGACAAACAACCGGACCGCTGACCGGCCACGGTCAGTCGTGGCCGAAGCCGTGGTGGGGGCCGTCGTCGGTGATGCCGTGGGCGGCGAGGAGGAGCAGCGCCACGAAGGTGAGGACGGTGGCCGCGATGAGGAAGGCCCGGCGGCGGGAGCCGGCGGTGGCGCTGCGGCCGGTGAGGGTCGTGAAGTCGGCGGCCAGCTGGTGGGCGGCGAGCGTCAGCACGGGCCGCCAGCCGGAGGCGGGGGCGGGCGCGGCGGAACGTGGCAGGTCGGCGAGGACCGCGTCGAGCTCATGGCGGAAGCGGGCGGCGTAGATCGTCGCGGTGCGGTCCTCGACTTCGGCCAGGGACAGCCGGCCTTCGCCGACGGCCGCGTGCAGCGCCGTGGCGGCGGTTTCGCGCTCGGCGTCGGAACAGCGGATGCCCTCGGGCGCCCGCTCCGCGCGGGACTCGTCTGCGGTCATGGTTCCTCCCGGCCGAGCTGGGGTCCGAAACTCTCGCCGAAATTCTACACGAACGTAGTAGCTTCGGTCAGGGCTCGAGCGGCAGCAGCAGCGTGAAGACGGCGGGCTGCGGGCGAGTCACGCGCAGTCGCCCGCCTTCGGCTTCGGCCAGGCGGCGCGCGAGCGCGAGGCCGATCCCCGTCCCCCGGGCGCCCGGAGAGCGGCGGTGGAACACGTTGGTGCCCGGGGTGATCCCCTCGCCTTCGTCGGCGACGTCGACGGCGAGCACGTCGCCGGCGTCGCGGGCGGTGACCGTGACCGTGCCGGCGCCGTGGCGCAATGCGTTGTCCAGCAGCACAGTCATGATCTGCCGCAGCACCGGGCCGGACAGCTGCGCGCCCGCGACGACGGGCTCGACGGTGAGCACGAGCGCGCGCCCGTGGTCGGCGAGGGCAGGCGCCCACTCCAGCTCGATGGCGGCGAGCTCGTCGGCCGCGGCGGTGGCGGCGCGGACCGGCGGGGTGTCGCGGGCCAGGGCGAGCAGGTCGGTGACGGTCCGGTCGAGCCGCCCGGTGGTCGCGACACCGGCCTCGACCACGTCACGCAGGTTCGCATGAGGGTTCTCCAGCGCGGCTTCCAGCTGCAGGCGAAGTCCGGCGAGCGGCGTGCGCAGCTGGTGGGAGGCGTCGGCGGAGAAAGCGCGTTCCCGGGCGAGCAGGTCGTCGAGCCGGACGGCGGTGGAGTCGAGGGACTCCCCGACGGAGTCGATCTCGGGAATGCCCGCCCGGTCCGCGCGGATGCTGAAGTCGCCGTCGCCCAGGTCCCGCGCGGTCGCCGACAGCTTCTCGAGCGGACGGGCCAGCCGGCGCGCCTGACGGCGGGCCACCAGGTAGGCCGACAGCAGCGCGACGACGGCCAGGCCCGCCATGCCGAGCCAGGTCAGGCCGGTGTGCCAGTAGACCTCGGTCCGCGCGGTGGCGGCGCGGACGAGCGCGACGACCGTTCCGTCGTCGTCGATGGGCACGACCACCACGAGGTCGTCGGCGGTGTCCGCGGGGACGACGCCGTCGGCGCCCGCCGCTTCCCCGGCCTGGGCGAGCGTGGCCGGGCCGGCGCCGGCGAGCAACGTGCCCTGCGGGCTGTACACCGCGACCGAGGTGGGGTCTTCGGTGCTCGGCGTCCGGTCCGGGGTGCGGTGGCGCAGGATGTCGCCCGAGACGTCGAGCGCGTAGGAGTCGGCGGCGCGTTCCAGCTCGGCGCGCTCGGCCGTGACGAAGTACCGCGCCACGGCGACCGCCAGCGGGACCCCGAACAACCCGATCGCGACCAACGCGGCGAGCACCGTCGTCAGGACGATGCGGCGGCGCACGCGCTCACCCTTCCGGTTCCTCGAGCCGGTAGCCGTGCCGGCGCAGGGTGGCGATCTCGGGCATCGAGCCCGGCGCGCCGGCGTCGGCCAGCTTGCGCCGCAGCGTCGCGATGTGGACGTCGAGCGTTTTGGTGGAGCCGAACCAGTGCGCGTCCCAGACGTCGGCCATCAGCGTCTCCCGGCTCACGGCGTTGCCCGGTTCCTGCGCCAGCCGCAGCAGGAGCTCGAACTCCTTGGTGCGCAAGGCCAGCTCGCCACCGTCCACAGTGACCCGCCGCGCCGCCGGATCGATCTTCAGCCGGCCGAGGGTGATCTCGCCCAGGCTCCGGTCGGTCGAATGGCGCCGCAGGTGCGCCCGCAGGCGCGCGTGCAGCTCGCCGAGCGGCACCGGCTTCACGAGGTAGTCGTCCGCCCCCGCTTCGAGGCCCACCACCACGTCCATCTCGTCGGCGCGCGCGGTCAGCATCACGATCACGCACGCGGGCAACGCGCCGCGCAGCTCGCGGCAGACCTCGGTGCCGTCGAGATCGGGCAGGCCGAGGTCGAGCAGGACCAGGTCGCACGGCTGCTTCGCGGCGTCGTGCAGGGCGGTGCGGCCCTGCGTGTGCCACGCGACTTCGTGCCCGTGCTGGGTCAGGCTCGTGTGCAGGACCTCACCGATGGTGCGGTCGTCTTCGACGAGGAGAACTCGGGCCATGCCCCGACAATATCCGCATTCCCGGGTTCCGGTGCGCACCACGATCATTTTGCCTCCCGCTAACCTGGGCCGAATGTTTTGGTGTCGACCACCCCGGTGAAATCGGTTCGCGTTCAGCGGCGAAACCGTTTTTTCCTCTCCCTAACCCGCGGCTTTCCGGGCGTGCACCGGGCCCGGAATAGCTTGCGGACATGTCCGCCGATCAGCTCTTTCCGCACCCGGTTCCGCCGCACCCCGGTCCGCCGCAGCAGGCGACCCGGCAGCCATCCGCGCCGCCGCGGCCGAAGCGCCGCCGGCGCCGGATCGTGCTGCTGGTGATCGCAGCCCTGCTGGCCTACCCGGCCGGCACCTACGGCTACGCGCTGACGTACCCCGGCGACGCGAGCGTGTCGGTCCGGACCGTGGATTGGCTGCGGGACATCGGTCTCGGCGGTGTGGTCAACGCCGTCGAGAACTGGTGGTTCACCCGCCACCCGCCCTCGAGCGCGCCGCCGTCGGCCGGGGACCTGCCCTCGCTGGGCGGACTGGCCGTCAACGGACCCGGGCCGCGCCCGCGGAACCTGCCCGTCGGCCCGTCCGCGGCGGCCGGTGCAGGCGAATGGCTCCCGGGCGCGCGCAGCGGCGGCGGCCAGGTCGCCGAATACACAACGTTCATCCAGCCCGATCCGGCCCACGCGAGTGTCGTCGCCGGAGTCGCGTGGCTGAACCAGTCGCTGGTGCGCACGCAATTGTTCTCCGGCACGAAAGACCCGGGCGGGCCCGGCCCGGCCGCGATTCCCGCCGAAATGCGCAGCTCGCTCGTGGCCGCCTTCAACTCCGGGTTCAAGCTGAAGGACTGCAACGGCGGCTACTACCTCGACGGGACCACCGTCGCACCCCTGCACAACGGCATGGCGTCCGTCGTGATCGACGACACCGGGCGCGTCTCCGTCGCCCAGTGGGGCCGCGACGCCACGATGAACCCGCACATCACCGCCGTACGCCAGAACCTCGACCTCGTGATCGACCACGGCGCCCCGGTCCCCGGCCTCGACCTCAACCCGGCGGGCCACTGGGGCAGCGCGTCGAACCAGTTCCAGTACACCTGGCGCTCGGGCCTCGGCACCGACCGCGCCGGCAACCTCCTCTACGTCGGCGGCACCGGGCTCACCCTCCACACCCTCGCCGACGCCATGGTCCAGGCCGGCGTCCAGCAGGGCATGGAGCTCGACATCCACTCGCCGATGGTCACGTTCAACAGCTATCGGCCCGACGCGCCGGGCATCGGGCCGGACAAGCTCCTGCCCACCATGCCCGGCAACCTCACCCGCTACCTGCAGCCCGACCAGCGTGACTTCTTCGCCACCTCGCTCCGGTCCCGGCCGCCGACGGCACCGTGAACTACGACACCGGTGTAGATTTGCCTCATGCGCAGGGGACCTGGTGAGCTCGAGGCCGAGGTGCTGGCCGTGCTCTGGCAGCACGGGGCGGCCTCCGCGGCGGACGTGCGGCAACGGCTCGGCGACGACTCGCTCGCCTACACCACCGTGGTGACGATCCTGTCCCGGCTCTACGAGAAGGACGTCGTCACGCGGGAGAAGCGGGGTCGCATGTTCGTCTACAGCCCGGCGGAAGACGCCCCTGGCCTCGCGGCACGGCGGATGCGCGCGGTGCTCGACGGGGAGGCCAATCGCGAGAGCGTGCTGGCCCGGTTCGTGTCGAACCTGTCGGCCGACGACGAGCAGGCGCTGCTGCAGTTGCTCCAGCACGACCGCGAAGGCGACTGAGACCGTGGGCACCGGCCTGCTCGTTCCGCTCGTCCTGCCGGCCGCGTCGTGGCCGGTGGGGCGCTGGCTCGCGCCGCGCTTGTCCCCCCGCGGTGCGACGCAGCTGCTGACGTTTCTCGCGTTGGTGTTCGCCGCGGGCAGCGCCGGCGCGTTGGCCGTGGGTGCGCTCGCCGGCCTGTCGCTGCTGCCGATGGTCGCCGAGCTCGGCGACTTCTCCCCCGCGACGTTCACCGCCACCGTGCCGACGCCGGTGGCCATCGCCTGCTGCACCCTGCTGATCGCCGCGGCGGTCTCGGCGGTGCGCGCGATCCACGGCCAGTGGCGGTGGTACCGGCGCGTGCACGCCGAGCTGGACGAGCATTCCCGCGAAGGTGGAGTGGTGGTCCTGCCGGGCGCGGAGCCCGTGGCCTTCGCCATCGCCGGGCGCGGCGGCCGCATCGCCGTGTCCGCCGGGATGCTCGCCGCGCTCGAACCCGGCGAACGGGCGGCGCTGCTGCAGCACGAGCGTGCGCATCTGCGGCTGCGCCACCCGGGCTATGCCGCGTTGGGCGTTCTCGCGGCCGCGCTCAACCCCCTCGTGCGCCCGCTGACGACGGCCGCGCGGTTCGCGATGGAGCGGTGGGCCGACGAAGCCGCCGCGTCCGGGGTCGGTGACCGGCGCGTGGTCGCGACGGCGGTGGCCAAGGCCGCGCTGGCCGACCGGAGCCGCGGCTCGTACGCGCTCGCCGCCGGGGGCGGGCCGGTGCCGCAGCGGGTGCGCGCGCTGCTGGACACCCCCACGTCACCGCCGCGCCGCCGCGGGGTGCTGACCGCGATCGCGGTCGCCGTGGTGCTCGGCTGCTGCGCCTGGTCCGCCGGGGCCGGGGCGCAGGCCGCGATCGCGTTGCACGCCGACATCGAAGCCGCCCAGCAGGCCTCGTGCGCGGCCCACCCCGTGCTCGTTCAGCGGTCCCACCGTGAGACCGCGTTCCGCACAGCGCGCCAGGATCACCGGGAGTGCGCCGAGCGCTGACCGCCACGAACCGACGGTGGAGGCGGCGACGTCCGAGTCGTGCAACAGGATCGTGCCACCCGGGCGAAGTCCCTTGTGGACTGTCGCGGCCACCGACGCCGGAGTCGCGCGGGCGGCCCAGTCGAACCCCCAGGCGGTCCACAGCACGGGCCGCAGGCCCAGCTTCCGCGCGGCGACCAAGGAGCCGGCCGAGAACACCCCGTAGGGCGCGCGCAGCCACCGCGGCTCGACGCCGGCGACGTCGGTGACCAGCTCGACCGTCCGCGCGAGGTCGTCGTGCAGAGCCGTCGGGAACCGGCGCAGGAAACAGCGGTGGTCCCAGCCGTGCACCGCGAGCTCGTGCCCGGCGGCGACGATCTCGCGCCCGAGCTCCGGGCACCGGGCGAGCTCGCGCCCGAGCACGAAAAACGTCGCCCGCGTGCCGGTTTTCGCCAGCAGGGCCAGGAAATGCGGGGTCGAGCGCGGATGCGGACCGTCGTCGAAGGTGAGCGCGACGTGGCCGGGGTCGCCCACCCCGGCGAACGCGTCGGTGCGCAGGCGCGGCAGGAACAACGCGGCCGGGGCGGCATGCGCCGCGAGCGCACCCGCCACCGCCACGCGCATCACCCGGCCACCTCGACCGGCAGGGCCGGCACGGCTTCACGGGCCAGTGCGACACGCAAAGCGGGACCGAACGCGTCGTGACCCATAGACGGCAGCAACAACCCGGCCAGAACGGCATGTTCTGCAAGCGCACCCGCCACCACCACGCGGATCACCCGGCCACCTCCACCGGCAGGTCCGGCGCAGCTTCACAGACCAGCGCGGCACGCAAGGCCGGACCGAACGCGTCGGCGCGCAGGCGCGGCAGGAACAACGCGGCCGGGGCGGCATGCGCCGCGAGCGCACCCGCCACCGCCACGCGCATCACCCGGCCACCTCGACCGGCAGGGCCGGCACGGCTTCACGGGCCAGTGCGACACGCAAGGCCGGGCCGAGCGCGTCCGGTGTCCGGACCCACGGCACGGTGCCCTCCTGGTCCAGTACGGCGGCGTTGGCGCGGCCGTGGCCGGGCAGGCACCGGTAGGTCAGCACCGGCAGCCCGGTCGCGAGGGCTTCGGAAGTCGTGAGCCCGCCCGCGTTCTGGACCACGACGTCGCAGGCGCGCATCAGGTCCGCCATCGTGTCCACCCAGCCGAACACGTGCCGGAGCCCCGCGTTGCGCAGGCGTGCGCGCAACGCGTCGTTGCGGCCGCACACGACCACGGGCTCGGCCGAACCGTCGGCGCGCAGGTCGGCCACCGTCCGTTCGACCTCGCCGACGCCCCAGGACCCCGAGACGACCAGGGCCAGCGCGCGATCCGAGGGCAGGCCGTGCGCGAACCTCAGCCGCGTCCGCTCGGCCGCGCCGGCCACCGGCCGGAACGCGGGCGCGACCAGTGGCGGCGCGACCAGCACGCGCCCCGCGCCCCAGGCTCGGGCCTGCCGTGCCGCGGTCTCGTTGGGCGCCACGGTCAGGTCGGCCTCCGCGCTGACGCACAGGCGGTGCACCGACGGATCCGTCAGGTACGCCACCAGCCCCGGCGCGAGCCGCCCGCGCGCCCGCAGGTGCGCCGCCGCGTGGGTCGCGAGGGGGTAGGTCGACAGGACCAGCCGCGCGTCGTCGCCCACCACATCGGCCAGCCCGGGGGACGCGAGGGCCGCGAGCCGCCGGGCGACTGCCGCGAGCGCCGGTGAGCCGAGTGCCCCGAGCAGCCAGTCCCAGCTGCGCGGGGCGACCTGCAACTGCCGGTGGTAGGCGCCGCACAGCGTCTGCCCGAGCCGGCCCGGCAGCAGGTCGAGGAAGTCGACGCGGTCGGCGCGCACCCCGCGCTCGGCCAGCCACCGGGCGAGCTCCCGAGCCGCACCGTCGTGCCCGGCGCCGACCCGCGCGGACACGAGCACCACGCGGTCGCCTTCGAAAAGTTCTACAGGCATGTAGTAAATCTACATCCATGTAGTCGGTCGAATTCTCCGGGTGCGGCGGCGCCTGTTTCGTCCGGTGTGCGGCGCCCGCACTCGCGGTGCGGGCGCCGGCCCACTACCGGTCGAGTTCGGGCAGCACGCGGGTGCCTTCCTCGCGCACCGCGGCGAGCGACCGCGGGTCGAGGTGCAGCAGCCGCAGGATCGTCGGGGCGATCTGCGTGGTCTCCACCGCGCCGCCGACGCTCTGCCCGCGCCCGGTGCCGCTGACGACCAGGGGGACGGACCGGTCGTCGGCGGCCGCCCCGCCGTGTTCGGCGATCTTCGACTGCCCGCCGGTGAACACCACTCCGGGCACGGTGATGCCGACGAGGTCGGGCACCCGCGCGTCGCCGGGGCGCACGCCGAAGTAGCGCGCGGCGTCCGCTCCCGCGTGGACGGTCGTCAGTCCGGAGTGGACGAACGGCTTCGGCGCGCCGGTGACCCCGTTGCCGGTGCCCGACTGCGCGAGGAGGTAGTTCTTCGCGAACGTCGTGGCCGCGGCCGAGCGGTCGCTGAGCCACAGCAGCATCGCGTCGTCGTCGGTCGACTGGACGACGAGGTCGGCCGCGCCCGGGTGGGCCGCGCGCCAGGCCGCGTTGAGACCGTCGAGCAGGGCGCCGTCGTCGATGCGGGTCAGCGCGTTCGAGTCGATCGGCGACTGGCCGTGCTTGGCGGACAGCACGATGGTGGTGCTCTGGTCGAGGTGGCGGCGCTGGAGCTCCGCGGTGAACGCGCCCAGCTGCCGGTCCACGAAGTCCAGCGCCGAGCGCACGACCGGGCCGGGTGCGCCGCCGGCGGTGTACCCGCCGGCCTGGCCGCCGGAGACGGGCAGCTTCTGCGCGGTCGACACCGACTGGAAGTTCAGCCCGAACACCGCCGGCGTGCCGACCTTCGTGGTGCCGCTGTGGTCGTAGCCGTCGATCTCGTTGAGCACCGCGCGGGCCTTGTACGAGTCGTACTGCTGGGTCGCGGCGTTGTCCGTGGTCCAGTCGCCGCCGGCCGGTCCGCCGGGCACCTGGCTGTTGATCTCCGGGGTGAACAGGTCCTGCACGCCGGTGCCGGACGGGCCGTTCAGCATCTCGTAGGCGGGGTGCTTGTCCGACCACGCGGTGCGCAACCCGGCCTGGCGAGCCACCTCGAAGACCGTGTTCACCTGCAGGTACTGGTGCGGGTAAACGGGTTTGCACGTGCGGGGGTCGACCGGCAGCTTCGCCGGGTCGATGAGCGTGCGCGGGTTCCCGGTCATCTTCAGCACACTGGCGGGCAGCCCGGCGAGCCCCTGCCCGGCGTCGACGGAGTTCTTGTCGAGGTCCAGATCCTCGGTGTAGTCCACGCCGGTGCCCGGCTTCACGCCGGCGCAGTTCGTGGTGCCCGCGGGCAGCAGCGCGTGGTTGTACGTGGCGTCGTAGTACACGCCCGTCGTCGCGGGGTTGCCGCCGGTGACCTGGGCGACAAGGCCGGGGAAAGAATCCGAGGGCACGGGCGTGTTCGCGTGCGTGTACTGCGTGCCGTGCGCCACCAGGCTCGCGAGCGCCGAGTGCGGGTGGGTCGCGGTGTACCAGGCGAGGTCCGACTGGTGCATGCCGTCGACCGAGACGAGCAGCACGTGCCGCTGCTCGGGCTGCGCCGTCGCGGCCGGGGCGACGGTCGCGAACAATCCCGCGGCGGCGAGAAGGGCGAACAAGGGTGTGCGGGTTCTCGACACGGATTTCCTCCTGTTGTCCGGCATCCGCCGGCTGCGGCGCCCGGGGTATTCCAGGCCCCCGAAGAGGACTCCGGGGAACACGTGAAAGAACAACGCGTGAACTGACTTTCCCGTCACAGCAAGGAAAACCGGCGACAAGATACCGCCTCGAAGGTTAGCCGAAGGTTTACCCGCGGCAATTTTTCCGCAAGCGCAAAACCGGCAAAATGAGCATCGAGAACACCGGCGGAACAATCATTCCGACGTCCCGGAGCACGCCGGCACCTGGGAGGATTTCCCCATGACGACAGCGGAACTGAGCGGCGGCGGCCCGCGCACCGGCCGCCGCACCGCGAGCAAGGTCCCGGAGGTCACCGCGCTGTTCTGGGTGATCAAGGTGCTCACGACGGGCGTCGGCGAGACGACGAGCGATTTCTTCGCGCACAACGTGGATCCCGTGATCGCGGTGGGCGTGGCGGGGCTGGTGCTCGCCGGTTCCCTCGTCGCGCAGTTCCTTTCCCGCACCTACCGCCCTTGGCTGTACTGGACGACCGTGGTGCTGGTCAGCGTGTTCGGCACCATGGCCGCCGACGCCGCCCACGTCGGCTTCGGGGTGCCGTACGCGGTGTCGACGGCGGTGTTCGCGATCGTGCTCGCCGCGGTTTTCCTGCTGTGGCACCGGCTCGAGCGCACCTTGTCCATTCACGACATCACCACTCCGCGGCGCGAGGTGTTCTACTGGCTCGCCGTCGGCACGACCTTCGCGCTCGGCACCGCGCTCGGCGACCTCACCGCCACGACGCTGCACCTGGGCTACCTCGGCTCCGGGGTGGTGTTCGCGGTCGTCATCGCCGTCCCGCCGCTGGCCCGGCGCTTCGCCGGTCTCGGCTCCGTCGCGACGTTCTGGGCCGCGTACGTGGTGACCCGGCCGCTGGGGGCCTCGTTCGCCGACTGGCTCGGCGTCGGACACGACCGCGGCGGCGTGGGGCTGGGCACCGGCCCGGTGAGTGTCACCTTGCTGCTGGTGATCGCAGCACTGGTCGCGTTCCTGGGCGTGACGCAGGCGTCCGGCCGGCGGGCCCGGTAAGGCCATGCGCATCGCGTTCGTCACCGAGACGTGGCTGCCCTCGACCGACGGGATCGTCACCCGGCTCGTCGCCACCGTGCGCGAACTGCACGCGCGCGGCCACGAAGTCCTGGTGATCGCCCCGGAAGCCGGCGGCCCGAGCACGCTGGCGGGCGCGCGCGTGCGCACGGTCCGGGCGGCCGGCGCGAAGTTCCTCTACGGCGGCAAACGCTGGGGGCTGCCGCTCCCCCGGGTCGGCCGGTACCTGCGCGAATTCGACCCCGACGTGGTGCACCTGGTCAACCCGGCGTTCCTGGGCATCGCGGGGCTGCTCGCCGCGCGGAGGCAGAACCGCCGCACCGTGGCGTCGTACCACACCGACATCGCCCGCTACGCACGTCACTACCGCCTCGGCGCCGCCGTGCCGCTGATCTGGACGATCTTGCGCGCCCTGCACCGGCGCGCGCACCTCAACCTCGCGACGTCGAGCGCGTCGGTCGACGAACTGGCGCGCCACGGCATCCACCGCGTCCGCCTGTGGCCGCGCGGCGTGGACCTCGAGCGCTTCCGCCCCGCACCGCGCCGGCGCACCGACGGGCGTCCGGTCGCGCTGTACGTCGGCCGGCTCGCCTCGGAGAAGGGCCTGCACCGGCTCGCTCCCCTGGCCTCGCCGGCCGGTGGCTTCCGCCTCGTGCTGGTCGGCGACGGCCCGGCCCGCGCCCACCTCGAACGCACCCTGCCGCCGGGCACGGTCTTCACCGGCATGCTCCACGGCGAAGCCCTCGCCGAGGCCTACCGCACGGCCGACCTGTTCGCCTTCCCGTCCACAACGGACACCCTCGGGCTCGTGCTGCTGGAAGCGCTCGCCAGCGGCCTGCCCGTCCTCGCCGCGGAAAGCCCGGCGGCGCGCTCGACGCTCGCCGGCACCACGGCCGCCGAGTTCTTCCCCGTCGACCGGCCCGCCGACCTGCCCGCCCACGCCCGCGCCCTGCTGAGCGGCGACCACCGCGCCGAGGCACGCCGCCACGCCGCCGCGTCCGGGTGGGACAGCGCCACGGAACGACTCCTGGCGCTGTACGCCGAGACCCTCGGCTCGGCCGCCCGCTGCCGGGCCGGCGCCGCTCGCCGCGCGCACCGGGCCGGCTGACGGCGCAGCCCACGGTTTCCCGGCCGGCCGCCGGTCCTGAAGCAAACCGTGCGCCAACGAGATCTTGCCCGCCGCTGACTTTGTCCACTGTGGAGCGACGAGACAGCGTTCGGTTTACCCTGCTCGAACCGGCTCCTGAACCGCACTGGCCTAACGTCGGTGACTGCGGGCTTCGCCACGTCCTCAGCGTCCTCACAGGAGGTCCCGACGAGGGTGACCGCGAACCCCGGTAGGCACGCGAAGGAGATCCAGTGGTGAGCCCCAGTCCGCCGACAGTCCTCGACGCGCGAGCCCCGATCGCGCCGGGTCCGCGGCACCTGCCGGCGCGGACCCGGCTGGCCGTCGCGGCGGCCCGGTTCGCCGCGGCGGTTTCCCGCCGGCTGGGGCTGGGCGCCGGTGGCGTGATCGGCGGGCGGATCGCGCTCCGGCTGGACCCCGGTGTGCTGCGGCAGCTGAGCCGCGATCGCACCGTGGTGCTCGTGACGGGCACCAACGGCAAGACCACGACGGCGCTGATGCTCAGCCGGGTCCTGGAGACGCTCGGCGAAGTCGCGGGCAACGGCGACGGCGCGAACATGCCCGACGGAGTCGTCGCGGCCCTGGTCGCGAAACCGGACGCGCCCGTGGCGGTGCTGGAGGTCGACGAGACCTACCTGTCCGGCGTCGCGGCGCAGGTGCGGCCTTCGTGCCTGGTGCTGCTCAACCTCAGCCGCGACCAGCTGGACCGGGTGGGCGAGGTGCGGACGATCGAGCGGGAGTTCCGGGCGATCTCCGCCGCGCTGCCGGACACGACGGTGGTCGCCAACTGCGACGACCCGCTCGTCACCTCCGCCGCCCTCGCCTCGGCGCGGCCGCTGTGGATCAGCGCGGGACAGGGCTGGCACGCCGACGCCGTGGCGTGCGCCCGGTGCGGGCAGGCCATCCACCGCGACGAGGCCGGCTGGCACTGCGTGTGCGGCCTGACCCGCCCGGATCCACTGTGGACCCTGCGGGACGACACGGTGGAAACCGCGGGCGGCACCACGGTCACGCTCGACCTGCGGCTGCCGGGCCGTGCGAACGCCGCCAACGCCGCCGTCGCGGTCGCCGCGGCCGAGCGCCTCGGGGTGTCGCCTCACGTCGCCGTCGCCCAGTTGCGCGCGATCGGCGAGGTCTCGGGACGCTACCGGCGCGCCGTCGTCTCCGGGCGCTCGGTGCGGGTCCTGCTGGCGAAGAACCCCGCCGGCTGGCGGGAAACACTGCCGCTGCTCCCTCCGCGCTCGCCGGTGGTGGTCGCGGTCAACAGCGGAGAGGCCGACGGACGCGACACGTCGTGGCTGTGGGACGTGCCGTTCGAGCAGCTGCGCGGGCGCCACGTGGTCGCCTCCGGTGAGCGCGCGACCGACGTGGCCGTCCGCCTCACCTACGCCGAAGTGCGGCACACGCTGTGCCGGGAGCCGCAGGCGGCCATCACGTCGCTGCCGCCGGGTCCCGTCGAGCTCGTCGCGAACTACACCGCCTTCCGCGACGCACAACAACACCTCGGCCATGCCTGACCCGGCGCGGACGCCGCGCGACTCGGCGCTGCGCATCGGCCTGGTGCTGCCCGACATCCTCGGCACCTACAGCGACGCCGGCAACGCGCAGGTCCTGCGGCGCCGGACCCAGTGGCGCGGTATCGCGGCCACCGTCACGGAGATCCGCCACGGCGAACCCGTGCCGTCGTCGCTCGACCTTTACCTGCTGGGCGGCGGCGAAGACGACGCCCAGGCCCTCGCGGTCAACCACCTCCGCGCCCACCCCGGCCTGCAGCACGCGGTCGCGCGCGGCGCGGTGGTGTTCGGCGTCTGCGCCGGGTTCCAGATCCTCGGCACGGAGTTCACCACCTCCGACGGCGTGACGCACACCGGGTTGGGGCTCCTCGACGCGGGCACGGCCCCGGGCAAGCGGCGCGCGGTGGGTGAGGTCGTCGTCGACGTCGCGGCCGAGCTCGGCACCGAACCGCTCACCGGCTTCGAGAACCACCTCGGCCGCACGCGAATCGGCCCCGGCAGCCGCACCCTGGGATCCGTGCGCGCGGGCACCGGCAACGGCGACGGCACCGAGGGCGCCCTCACGGGCCGGGTGCTGGGGACCTACCTGCACGGCCCGGCCCTGGCCCGCAACCCCGCCCTCGCGGACCTGCTGCTGGGCTGGTCGCTCGGCGCGCCGCCCGCGGCGCTGCCGCTGCCGGAGATCGGGGCCCTGCGCCAGGAACGGCTGCGCGCCGCGAAACGCGGCCTGCGCAGGTAAGCGAACGGCAAAGCGTTTTGCCGGACGTTTGCCGGCTCCGTGGCACACTGCCGCGGTTCCGTCGGCGACACCGGAGAGCTGCCCATGCCCGAACCTCACCTGCTGCACGCCGCCCGGCTCGCGGATCTGGCCGACCGGCTCGCCGCGCAGCTCGGAGCTTCGATGCTGGCGGAGGACGCGCCCGAGCCCGACCCGTTGACGCTGGCCGCGTGGCACGCGATGAACGCCCTGCAGCGCGTGGCCGGGCTGCTGCCCGACGGGGATCTTCGCGACGCGCCGATCCTGCGTGAGCGGAGCCTGCACGATCTGCTCGCCCGGGGCCAGGGCATCGTCGCGGCCGCGACGGAAGCCCTGGCCGCGGAAGGCTTCGCGCGACCCGGTGCCGGTCAGGCGGACAGCAGGCCCGACCCCAGCGCGACCAGCAACGCCACGCCCACGACGACCCGGTAGATCACGAACGCCGTGAACGTGTGCGCCGCGACGAACTTCAGCAGCCACGCGATCGCGGCGTAGGCCACGACGAACGACACGACCGTCCCGACCACGAGCGGCAGCACGTCGACACCACCGCCGAGCGCGTCCTTCAGCTCGTAGAGGCCGGCACCGGTCAGGGCCGGGATCGACAGGAAGAACGACAACCGCGTGGCGGCGACCCGGTCGAGGCCCCGCAGGAGGCCGGTCGAGATCGTCGCGCCGGAGCGGGAGAACCCGGGGAACAGCAGGGCGAGGATCTGCGACGAGCCGACCAGCATCGCGTCGGTGAACGTGGTGTCGGCCTCGGCCCGTTTGCCCGTCCCGAACCGGTCCGCGGCCCACATGATCGCGCTGCCGGCGATGAGCGAGATCGCGACGACCCACAACGACGCGAGCGGACCCTTCACCAGCGACTGGAACAGCAGGCCGGCGATGACGATCGGGATCGTGGCGAGGATGACCCACCAGGCGAACTTGTAGTCGTGTTCCTGGCGCGCCCGCGCGTTGACGAGCCCGCGCCCCCACGCCGCGGCGAACCGCACGATGTCGCGGAAGAAGTACACCAGCACCGCGGCGATGGCGCCGACCTGGATCACCGCGGTGAACCCGACCACGGACTGGTCGTCGACCGGGATGCCGAGCAGCCCCTCGGCGATCTTCAGGTGCCCGGTGGAGGACACCGGCAGGAATTCGGTCAGGCCTTCGACGATCCCGAGGATCACGGACTGGCCGAGGTCGATCGCGCTCACCGAGTTTTTCCTTTGCTGACAGTGCTGACGGTGCTGACGGCGCTGCTGAGGGACTTGAGGGGCGGGAACATCAGGAGCCGGCTCCCCGGCGCTGCTTGCGGCTGCGGAGCAGTTCGAGTGCGAGCGGGATCAGCGAGACGACGACCACGAGCGCGATGATGGGGAGCAGGTACTGGTCGATCCCCGGAATGCTCGCCCCAAGAAGATACCCGGCGACCGTGACGCCGACCGACCACAGCAGCCCGCCGAGGACCTGCCACAGGGTGAACGTCCGCGCGGGCACGTCGAGGATGCCCGCGAGCGGGTTCAGCACGGTGCGCACGACCGGGATGAAGCGGGCGAGGACGATCGCCTTCGCGTGGCCGTAGCGGGTGAAGAGCTCTTCGGCTCTGGTCATCCCGCGGTGCAGGTGCGCGTTGTTCGTGCGCGCCAGGAGCGCCCGGCCCCCGCGGCGGCCCAGCACGAACCCGGTCTGCGCGCCGAGCAGTGCACCGGCGACCGCGGCCACCAGCACGAGCGGCAGGGACAGGTGGACGGCGGCCGTGGCGCTGGTGGTGCAGAACAGCCCGGCGGTGAACAGCAGCGAGTCACCGGGCAGGAAAAACCCGATCAGCAGGCCGGTTTCGGCGAACAGGACGAGGAACACCCCCGCCGTGCCGAGGCTCGAGAGCCACGACGTCGCGCTCAACGGGTTCATGCGGGAGACCGCCTTTCGCGGTAGTCCAGATCTTCGACAGGCATGTAGTATTTCTACACCATTGTCGTTTTACGAAGAGATCAGGCGTCCGTCCCGACGCCGGTGAGCCGGCGCCATTCGCGGTCCCAGCCCCGGGCGCGGAGCCGGTCGAGCCACCACCGCGTCGTCACGTACACCAACGCGACCGCCACGACCGCGCAGAACTCGACCGCGACGCCGTACATCAGCGCGACGAACAGCAAGTCGGCGGTGGTCCGCGGCGCCGCTCGCTGCAGGCCCTGGCCGACCCAGATCTTCACCGTCTGAGGTCCGGTGGGGCCGAGCTCGACCGTCAGATCTCCACTGCGGGCCGCCCCGTCCGGTGCGGTCCACATGCCACGGACACGGCGCGTGCCGGGCGAAGCCTCGCTGCCGGCCGTCTGCAGGACGGGTGGGCCTGGGAACACCCTCGCCGTGACCTGGTAACGCACGCCGGCGCGCGCATCCGCCGCCTGATCCGCGGCGAAGACCGACGAAGCGAGCCCGAAGCAGATCGGGACCGACCCGAAGAGCGCCGCGCTCAGCACCAGGATCAGCACGGCCTCGATCCGGTCCCAGATCCGCACCGAGGGCCGCCGCCGCACAGCCGGGCGCACCAGGCGGAGGAAGCGGGCCACCGGGACGAGGGCCGAACGGGCCGAATCGGGAACTCCCATGATCCGAGAGTGCCCGCGCCCGCACCCGGTGTCCGCCGAATTGGCCGCGATTTTGCTGTGCCCTGGCCGAATCCGGCGGTGGGTCGCGGCGAAGTCCCGGCCGGGCCCGTCGCCCCGGCGCGCTCACGCCACGGACGGCTCGCGCCGCTCGGTTTCCGTCGGCTGCGCCGCACCGCAGGCCTGGCGGTACACGGAGACGAAGCTCTCGAGCGTGCCGGCGAGATCGTGGCGCGCCACCAGTGCTCGGCTCGCCGCGCCCATCGACGCGCGGGCGCCGGGATCGCCGGCCAGCTCGTCGAGGCGGATGGCGAGGGCGTCGACGTCGCCCGGTGGGTAGAGGTGGCCGTTGATGCCGGGGCGCACGAGGTGCGGCAGCGCCATCGCGTCGGCCGCGACCACTGGCAAGCCGGCCGCCATCGCTTCCATCGTGGCGATGCTCTGCAGTTCGGCAGTGCCGGGCATGCAGAAAATCTGGCAGCAGGCGTAGATGCGGACGAGGTCGGCGTCCGGGACGAAGCCGTGGAAGCAGACGCGGTCGGCCACACCGAGCTCGGCAGCGAGGCTCGTGAGCGCGGCCCGGCACGAGCCGTCGCCGACGATCTCGGCGCGAAGCCGCGGCAGGCGGGCGACGGCGCGGATGAGCTCGTCGACGTTTTTCTCCGCGTCGAGGCGGCCGACGAACAGGACCGCGACGTCACCCGTGGCCGGTGTGGCGCGCTCGGCGTAGTGGGCGAGGTCGATCCCGCACGAGATGACCCCGACGGGACGTTCGAGCCCGTTGCGGGCCAGCAGTTCGGCGGCCCGGGGCGTCGGTGTCGTGACGGTCCCGACGGCGCGGTACACGCGCACCAGGTCGCGCCAGCCGACGCGGATCAGCGCGCGCCGGACCGGCTGCGGCAGCCGGACGTAGCCGAGGAGGTTCTCGGGCATGAAGTGGTTCGTCGCCACCGTCGGGATGCCCCGGCGGTGCGCGGCGGCCAGCAGGGCGCGTCCGACGGAGAAGTGGGACTGGACGTGGACGACGTCGGGCCGCACCCGGTCCAGCACGTCTTCCGCGGCCCGGCGCGCGCCGCCGGGGGTGCTGATCCGGAACGTCGGGTGGAACGGCGTCCCGAAGGCGCGCGCGTCGTGGACGGTGAGGCGGCCGTGGTCCGCGTCGTCACGACGGGGCCGGGGTCGCAGCACGTGCACGTCGTGTCCCAGGCCGGCCAGGCCGTGGGCGAGCCGGGCGGTGAAGTGGGCGGCGCCGTTGATGTCGGGCGGGAACGTGTCGGCGCCGAGCAGGATCCGGAGTCCGGAGGTGGGCATCGGGGTTTCCTTGTCGTGTTCGGTGGGACTGCTGAGGGAGCCGGCCAGCACGAGCACGCCGAGCACGGCGACCAGCGCCAGGACCAGGCGGGCGGCGGCGAGTGCCGGCACGAGGTGGGGTGCTTCGCCGTAGAGCAGCTGGTCGGCGACGACGGCGGTGAGGGGGTCGAGCACCGTCGTGGCGGCGACCACGACAGCGGTGGGCCCGGCGGCGTGGGCCTGCTGGAGCAGCCAGCCGCCACCGGCGATCAGCGCCCCGCCTGCGAGCGCGAACCCGGCCGCCGCCGGCAGGTGGGGCAGGCTGAGCGCGGCCGCCCGCAGCACCGCGGCACCGAGGCCGAACAACACGGCCGCGGCGGCGGCGCGCCCGAGGCACCGCGCGCGGCCCCGGCAGGCGAGCCCCGCCACGGCCACCGCCGGCCCGGCCAGCACGGCGAGCACCACGGCACTCGTGGTGATGTCCGCGTGCGGGACCGGTGCGGACGCCGAGGTGAGCACGAACCCGGCGACCGCGACGCACACGACCGCCGCGGCGACGCGGATCCGGCGCGCGGTCACCGCGCCTCGCCCGGCGAGCACGGTCAGCACGAGGCTCAGCACGCCGAGCGGCTGCACGACGGCCAGCGGCGCGAGCGACAACGCGGTCAAGTGCAGGGCGGTGCCGGTGACACCGAGGAGGACCCCCGCCCGCCACGTGCGCGACCGCGCCAGCCGCGTGAGCTCGACCCGGCCCGTGACGCTGCTCCGGGTCTGGACGGCCTTGTGTTGCAGGGCAACGGATCCCGCGAAGAAGCACGCGCCGAGCAGAGCGAAGCCGACGGCGAGGAGGGTCATCGTGCCGCCCTCCGCACCACCAGCGCGATGGTCACCAACGCGCCGACTTTCGCGGCGACCGCGCCTCGTTCGAGCAACCCCTGGGGCAACTCGGCGACGAACTGCGCAAGCCCGAACGCCACCGCGGTGGCGAAGCCGACGGCGAGGAGGGTCATCGGGCCACCGCCCGCACCACGAGCGCGATGGTTACCAAGGTGCCAAGCTCCGCGACGAGCGCCGCGCGTTCCAGCAGCCCCTCAGGCAGCTCGGACACGAACTGCGCAAGCCCGAACGCCGCCGCCGTGGTGAAGGCGAGCCGGCCGCACGAGCGGACTCGCCGCGCGTGGCGGGCCCATCGGGGGTCGGCGCGCAGGAGCCGCGCGAGTGCGCGGCAGGCCAGGGGGAGGCACGCGAACAGCACGGCGCCGCCGAAGCGGTGGATTTCGCCGTGCAGCGTGACGACGGTGGTGCTGGGGTTTTCCCGGAACAGCACCACGAGGAACAGCCCGGCCACCCACAGTCCGAACAGGACGGACACGGCGCTGTTCCGGGGCAGTCCCGCCAGCTGGGCCGCCACGACGAGGGCGAGCCCGCCGGCGAGCACGAGCAGCACGGCGATCGTGAACAGGGCCCGGCCCGAGCGGTGCAGCGCGTAGTCGCTCACCGGGTCGCGGAACGGGTCGACGCGGTGGGCGAACCCGATGGTCAGCCCGCCCACCAGGGCCAGCGCCGCCGTCCACAGCCCGATCGCGGTCCACGCGATCGGGCTGACCCGAGC
This sequence comes from Amycolatopsis sp. NPDC047767, assembly GCF_040704195.1. Classification (NCBI taxonomy): domain Bacteria; kingdom Bacillati; phylum Actinomycetota; class Actinomycetes; order Pseudonocardiales; family Pseudonocardiaceae; genus Amycolatopsis; species Amycolatopsis sp. NPDC047767. Next base: position 209,809 of record NZ_JBEYSJ010000014.1, on the reverse strand, counting down.
GGGCCGGGGCGAAGTGGTCGTCACCCCGCCCACGATCGTGAGCCCGGATGAGGAAACGATGAAGATCGAGCCCGGTTTGGTTAAGAACCCCGCACGGGCAGGGCCAGCTCGAAGCGAGCCCCGCCGCGCTCACCGTTCGACGCGCGCACCCGGCCGTGGTGCTGCGCGACGACCTGGTGCACGATCGCCAGCCCGAGCCCCGATCCCGGTTGTGCCCGAGCGGACGCGGCCCGGTAGAAGCGTTCGAACACGTGCGGCAGGTCGGTGTCGGGGATGCCCGGGCCCTCGTCGGTCACCACGAGGTGCGCCTCGCCCGGCCCGGCGGCGAGGGTGACGGTCACGGTGCCGCCGGGCGGGCTCCACTTGGCGGCGTTGCCCAGGATGTTCAGCACCGCGCGTTCGAGCGCGGCCGGCCGGCCCCGGACCACGACGGACTCGGCGGCTTCGGTGGACAGGTCGAACCGGATCCCGGGCGCCCGCGGCCGCGCCCGGTCCACCGCGGTGCGCACGACGTCGGCGAGCTCCACGTCTTCCACGTCTTCGGGTGAGTGGTCCCCCGTCGCCAGCTCGACCAGCTCACCGACCAGGTCGGTGAGCTCGGCGGACTGCGTGTCGAGGTCGGTCAGCAGGCGGGCGTGGTCGTCCGAGGGCAGCCCGGACCGGGTCTGCGCGTGGATGAGCAGCTCGATGTTGTTGCGCAGGCTGGCCAGCGGCGTGCGCAACTCGTGGCCGGCGTCCTCGACCAGGCGGCGCTGTTCGTCGCGCGAGGTGGCCAGCGCGGCGAGCATCTCGTTGAACGACTCGGCCAGCTTCGCCAGCTCGCCCCGGCCCTTCACGGTGATCTCGGCCGCCAGCGCCTGGGTGCGCGCGACCTCGCCGGCTGCCGCGGTCAGCGTGTCGACCGGGCGCAACGCCGTTTTCGCGACCGCGCGGCCGATGAGCGCGGCGACCAGGACCCCGGCGAGACCGACCAGCAGTTCCCACAGCCCGAGGTCGGCCAGGGTGTGCTCGACCCCCTCCGAATCTCGGGCGACCTGCACCGCGCCGCCGGCCGGACGCGCGGCGATCCAGACGCGGTAGCGGTCCGACCCGATCCGGTCGACCTCGGAGCCGACCGAGATCGCCCCGGCCGCGACTTGCCGTGCCTGAGCGCCGACCGGAAAGGCGCTCACTTCGCCGGCGTCCCCGGTGGGCGCGCCGGCGGCGTCGACGAACTGGACGGTGAGGCCGACGCCGTGTCCCGGGTCCGTGCTCCGGCCGTCGCGGTCGGCCGTGCGCAAGGTGGCCAGCGCGTCGGCCGGCGACGCGGATTTAGCGGCCACCTGGGCGTAGGCCTGCAGCTGCGCGTCGAACTGCCGGTAGAGGCTCGCCTGCGTCACCAGCCACGAGGTGAGCGACACGGCGACCACGGCCACGGCGACCGCCGCCACCACGAGCACGGTCAGCCGGGCCCGCAGCGTCAGCTCCGGGAGCCGCCGTTTCACAACGGGTCCTCGCGCAGCACGTAACCGACGCCGCGCACGGTGTGCAGCAGCCGTGGCTCTCCCCCGGCTTCGAGCTTGCGGCGCAGGGAGCCGACGTACACGTCGAGGCCGTTGGACGCCGCGCCGAAGTCGTAGCCCCAGACCTGTTCGAACATCACCGCGCGGGTCAGCACGTGGCGCGGGTTGCGCAGGAAGGTCTCCAGCAACGAGAACTCGGTGCGGGTGAGGCGAAGCGGGCGCGATCCGCGGGTGACCTCCCGTGTCGAAGAGTCGAGCAGCAGGTCGGCGAACGACAGCGGTGGCGGCAGCTCGGTCGTGGCGGAGGCGTAATCCGTGCGGCGCAGCAGGGCGCGAACCCGGGCGAGCAGCTCCTGCAACGCGAACGGCTTGACCAGGTAGTCGTCGGCACCGGCGTCGAGGCCGGCCACACGGTCGTCGATGCCGGTGCGGGCCGTGAGCATCAGGATCGGGACGTGGTTTCCTTCCGCCCGCAGCAGCCGGCAACTGTCTATGCCGCCGAGGACCGGCATGGTCACGTCGAGGATCACGCCGTCGGGCCGCTGCGACCTGACCAGCTCCAGCCCGCGCGCCCCGTCCGAAGCGACCGACACCGTGTACCCCTCGAACCGCAGGGTGCGCGACAGCGAGTCACGCAGCGCGGCTTCGTCATCGACGATCACGACGTGCACTCGCGCCTCCGGTCTCTTCCACCGCAAGCTACCGGCGCGTGGCTGAGCGGACCGTCAGCGTCCGGTTAGCGGCCGGTTAAATCGGCTTGCGAAGCCGTTGACCTCGCGCGAACCTCCCGTTGGTCTTCGGGGACCTAGAGTCGAGCCGTGCAGCCGACCGCGGAACCGGAGGCCGGCGGCCGGGTGCTGGCCCCGGCCGTCGCCGAGGTCGCGACGCTGGTTTTCCTGCTGCTGACGGTCTCGGCGCTGGGAATCCTGCCGTGGACGAAGGGATTCGACCTCGGCGTGCACTCGTGGGTCGTCGCGCACCGCTCCGCCGCGGTGGTCTCGTTCGCCGCGGCCCTGACGAGCACCGCGTCCTCGGCGTTCGCCGTGCCGGCGGTGTTCGTCGCCGCGCTCGCGCTGACGCGAGGCTCACTCGGTCCGCGGCTGACGCGCGCCGCCCTGGTCACCGGGGTCGTCGGGTTGGGCGTGTTGTGCCGGTTCGGGCTCTCCGCGGTCATCGCGCGGCCGCGCCCGCCCGAGACCGACTGGGCGGTCGCCGCGTCGGGCCAGTCGTTCCCCTCGGGCCACACCTCGGACGCGATCCTGGCCGCGGGCGTGCTCGCGTGGCTCGCGGCGCAACGGCTGCGCGACCGGCCGGTCCTGCGCGCCGCGTTGTGGGTCATCGCGGGCACCTACGTGGTGGCGATCGCGTGGACGCGGGTGTACCTCGGCGTCCACTGGCCCACCGACGTGATCGGCAGCATCGCCTTCGGAACCGCGTGGCTCTGCGGCGCTCTCGTCGCCCGCCGGACCCTGCTGCCCGGCGGCCGTTCCGGCGCGGAGCCGACGTCCGCGCCCGACTAGGCTGAGGTGGTGTCGGACAACCTCGACCCCACCGCCGCTCACGAGAAGCCGGGCTGGCTCGTCCTGATCTACCGGGTGCCCTCGGAGCCGACCCGGCTGCGGGCGGCCGTGTGGCGCCGGCTCAAGGGACTCGGCGCGATCTACCTGCAGAACTCGGCCGCGGCGTTGCCCGACAGCCCCGAAAACGGCCGGGCCCTGCGCAAGCTGCGCCACGAGATCCTCGACATGACCGGCACCGCGGTGCTGCTCTCGTGTGACGTGCTGGCCGGCGAGCAGGAGGTGCTCGCCGCGTTCCAGGCCGCGCGCGACGACGAGTACGAAGAGATCGTCGACAAGTGCCAGGACTTCCACCAGCAGCTGGACAAGGAGTACACGGCGAACCACTTCACCTACGCGGAGCTGGAGGAGAACGAGGAAGACCTCACCAAGCTGCGCAACTGGTTCGCCAAGATCGCCGTGCGCGACGTGTTCGGCGCCCCCGGCCGGGCCGCGGCCGAAGAAGCGCTGCAAACGTGCGTGGACGCGCTGGAGAAGTACGCCAGCCGCGTCTACGACGAAGAAGCCGAGAGCCGCTGACCGGGCCGGCGGCTCCCGTCCTTCAGCTCGCTCGCCGCTTCGCGCGGACGACCCGCCAGACGCTGACCGGCAGGACGAGCACCACCGCCACCGGCAGGATCCACCACGCCGGGATCCCCGCCGCGGCCGCGAAGTAGGTCACGACCAGCGCCACGACCACGGCGAGCGCCGCCCGCCAGTCGTCACCGACGATGAAGTCGTACCAGAACGCGCCGAACCTCTTGAGCCACTTCATCGAGCCCCCTCCAGTCCCGCCGCGACGGCGGTCCGGCGCCGCAGGACGGCCACGAGGCCGAGTGCGAACACCGCGATCGCCGGCACCAGCACGAGCAGCGCCGCGTCGGAACCCGGCCAGGACGCGCCCGCGCCCTCGCTGCCCCAGTAGACGCCGAACGCCGTGAGCATCACGCCGACCACGAACTTCATCGAGTTCTCCGGCACCTTCGCCAGCGGCGCGCGGACCGCGAACCCCGTGACCACCACGACCACCACGGCGGCCGCGGCGGCGATCGCCGCGAGCAGCACGTTGCCCTGGTTGCTGCCGAAGGTGATCGCGATGAACGCGACCTCGAGCCCTTCCAGGAACGTGCCCTTGAACGACAGCGTGAACGCGTACCAGTCGCGGACCCCGGGCCGGCGTTCACCGCCGACGGCCTTCGCCGCGGCCAGCTCCCGGCCGTAGATCTCGTCCTCGTCGTGCAGGGCTTTCAGCCCGCCGGCGCGCAACACGGCCTTGCGCAGCCACTGCAGGCCGAATACGAGGAGCAGGCCGCCGACGACCAGCCGCAGGCCGGTGAGCGGCACGTAGGTCAGCGCCGGCCCGAGCGCCGCGACGATCACCGCGAGCACGACCAGCGCCGCCACCACCCCCTGCCCGGCCGAACGCCAGTCGCGGGCCGTGCCGGCCGCCAGCACGATGGTCAGGGCTTCGACCGCCTCCACCGAACAGGCGAGAAAAACCGCAACGAACAGCGCACCGCCGCTCATCGCCACCTCCTTACCCGGGCTCACGCCCGCTGCTCCAGCTGCTGATTCTAACAGCCGTTAGAACTGTTCCATAACATGTGCGATGCACCCGTCCGGAGTGAGGACGACGCGGACTTCGGAGCCGCGCGGCCACGGACGTTCGTCGAACACGGCGGTGAGCTCGCCGCCCGCGGTCGCGACGACGTGGTCGTAACCGCGGCCCCGGTAGGCCACGTCGACGACCGAGCCGTCGAGGGAGCCGTCCTCCCCCGCCTCCCGGTGGGCGACGATGCGCGTCGCCGCCGGCCGGATCAGCAGTCGCGTGCCGTCGCCGGGGCGCAGGTCGCCGACGGCGCGGGCGCGCAGGCGGCGCTCACCCGTGTCGAGCACGACGTACTCGCCGTCCACCCGGGCGACCGTGGCCGCCAGATCGGCGGCGAGCCCGGTGAACCGGGCGACGAAGCGGTTCGCCGGGCGCAGGTACACCGTCTCCGGGCGGGCGTACTGCACGAGCCGGCCGTGGTCGAGGACACCGATCTGGTCGGCGAGCGCGAACGCCTCGGACTGGTCGTGCGTGATGTACACGACGGTCGCGCCGCTTTCCCTGGCCAGGGTGGCGATCTCGACCCGCATCCGCTCCCGCAGGTCGGCGTCCAGATTGGACAGTGGCTCGTCGAACAGCAGCGCGACACGCTGCTGCTCGCCGCCGGACAGCTCGCTGGGAAACCGCGTCGCGTAGTCGCCCAGGCCGACGCGCTCCAGCATGGCCGTGGCCCGCTTCTCCGCCTCGGGCCGAGCGATCTTCTTGCGCCGCAACGGGTACGCGACGTTGTCCGCGACGGTCAGGTGCGGCCACAGCGCGTAGTCCTGGAACACCATCGCCAGCTCGCGCCGTTCCGGCGGCACGTGCAGCGTGTCGCCAGCGACCAGGCGGTCGCCGAGCAGGATCCGGCCGCCGTGGACGCGCTCGATGCCCGCCACCGAACGCAGCAACGTGGATTTGCCGGAGCCCGACGGGCCGAGCAGGACCACGAACTGCCCGGCTTCGGCGACGAGGGACACCTCGTCGAGCGCGGTCTGGGTGCCGTAGCGCTTGACCAGGTCCCGGAGCTCGAGCCTGGTGGCCGTCGTGGTGTTCACCGGTGCTCCCAACGTCGCCACCCGGCCGACGTCAGCAGCCGGAACAGGCCCAGCGCCACCCCGATCACCAGGAGGATTCCCAGACAGGCCACCACGAGCGTCGCCGTGCCGCCGGCGAAGTCGTAGCCGTTGACCAAGGTGGTCACCGCCACCGACAGCCGTTACTGCCCCGGCGGGTAGAGCATCGCCGCGAGCGGCAGCTCCAGCAGCCGGTCGGCGAAGGCCAATAGCCACGCCCACAGCAGGCTGCCGGACAACAGCGGCAGCACCGTGGACTGCCACGCCCGCGCCGGACCGGCGCCGTGCACCCGGGCGGCGACCAGCAGTGAGTCCTGCAGCTGCGCGAACGATCCCGTCAGCAGGCGCGAGGTGGCGGGCAGCGCGCCGGCGAGCAGCCCGATCACCAGCAGCGTGAGGGTGCCGTAGAGCTGGATGCCCAGCGAGGTCACCAGCGGCAGGTTGTAGGTGAAGATGTAACCCGCGCCGAGCACGATCGCGGGCAGCCCGAGCGCCGCGAGCAGCAGCAGGTCCAGCGACGCGGCCGTCCTCCCCCGCGCCGCGTAGCCGCGGCGGGAGAGCAGCCGGGCGATCAGCACCCCACCGGCCAGCGCGAGCGTCGCGGTGATCACGGCGAGCCGCACCGACAGCAGTACCGGCGCCAGCAGATCCGCGCGTTCGAACACCTGCCGGTACGCGTCGAAGGTGAGGCTGTGCGCGGTCAGGGTGCCGAAGTTGCCCAGCAGCGAGGCGAAGACCGTGCCCAGCAGCGGAACGCCCAGCGCCAGCAGGAAGAACGCGGCCAGTCCCGCGAACGCGGCGGGCTTGCGCCAGCCGTGCAGCGCGACGACTCGCACCGGACGGGTCCGGCCCGACAGCACGGCGTAGGACTTGCCGCGCGTTGCCGCACGCTGCGCGAGCATGGCCAGCGCGACCAGCACCATCAGCAGCCAGCCGATCGCCGCGGCCGTCGGGTAGTCCGACGGGAACGTGGTGACCGCGTCCGCGAGCGCGAACGTCGCGATCGGGAAATGCGCGCCGGCGGCCAGCGTCGAGGCCACGCCGTAGTCGCTGATCGCCTCGGCGAACACGATCGCCAGCGCCGACCACAGCCCGGGCGCGAGCAGCCCGATCATGATCTTCGCCCGCGACCACGGACCGGCGCCGTGCACGCGGGCGGCGTCTTCGAAATCGCGGCCGAGGCCCCGCACGACACCCGACACGGCGAGGAACGCGAACGGCACGCCCCGGCTGCCCAGCACCCAGATGACACCGGCCGGTCCCATCACGAGGTCGCGAAGCCACGGAACGTCGCTGCCGAACAGCCCTGCCAGCACACCATCCTTTTCGACCAGTCGCGTCCAGCCGAGTGCCTCCAAATAGGACGGAGCCAGCAGCAGCGCCCAGATACCCAGCCGCACACCGGCGCGGCGAAGACCTTGGCGCGGCCGAACAGCAGCGCCAGCACCGTCCCGAACGCCGTCGCGACCAGAGCCGACGCGACGCCGGTGACGGCGGTGTTCAGCAGGGCCTGCAGGTTGTTGCCGCGCAACGCCGTCGCGAACGGGGCCAGGGTGAACCGGGCGTCGCCCTGGCCGAACAGGCGGGGCGTGAGCGCGACGAGCAGGAACCCGAGCACGGGCACGAGCAGGACGGCGAAGACGGCGACGGATCCGCCGAGCCCGGCCAGCCGCGGCAGCGCTCGCCGAGCTCGGTGCAGTGCGCAGACCCCGGGGCTGCCGAGGTGCGGCCGGACGTCCGGCGGCGCGGCCGTTTCGCGGCGGCGCGGGGCCACGGTCGTGTCGAGGTTCATCACGGATTCCGTCAGTGCACGATGTTCTGCGTGAACCAGCTGTCGATCTCGCTCTCCTTCGGGCCCCACGCGTAGGGATCCACCGTCTGGTAGGAGATCGTGTCCAACGCGGGCAGCGCCGGCAGCGGGTCGACCCCGGTGATCGGCGGCCAGTACAACGAGTCGCCGGTGGCGTCGCCGGCGAGCATGGCCCGCTGCCCGGCCGGGCTGACGACGAACTGGAGGAACTTCTTCGCCTCGTCCTGCACCGCGGCCGGCGCCTTCGCCGCGATCGCCAGGTTGCTCGGCAGCAGGCTCACTTTGTTCAGGTACGCGATCTTCAGCGCCGGGTTCTTTTTCACCGACGAGTACGCCGACGAGCTCTGCGCGAGGTCGAGCTGGATCGACCCGGTCGCCAGCGCGTGCGACGCCGCGGGGTTGTCGTCGAACACCTGCAGGCCGTTGGTCTTGAGCTGAGAGAAGAACGCCTTGCCCTGGTCCTCACCGCCCAGCTGGCTCATGGTGCCCGCGACGAACGGATAGGTCGGGCCCGAGATGGCCGGGTTCGGCATGCCGACCTTGCCGCGCCACTGCGCGGACGTCAGCTCCTGCCACGTCTTCGGCGGCGCCGGCGTGCGCGAAGGGTCGTACACCAGCGCACCGGCCAACGTCAGGCCCGTGGGCACGTAACTGGCGTCCTTCGGGATCACCGACCGCGCGGACGCGGTCCACGGCGCGGTCACCGTGACGCCCTTGAGCAGCATCCCCTGGGTGTCGAGACCGGCGAAATGCGCGTCACCGTCGGCCCACAGCACCCCCCACTGCGGGTTGGACCTCTCGGCGGCGACCTTGGCCAGCAACGGCCCCGTGCTGTCGGACACCAGCTTGACCTGCACGCCCGTCGCCTTGCTGAAGGCGTCGAGCACGCCCTGCGTGTACCCCTGGGCGGAGTAGACGACCAGCGGCGGCGCCGACGCCGCCCCGCCCGCCGAACCGCTCGGCGAGCTCCCGCAGGCCGATGACACCGCCGCCACCGCGGCCACCGCCGCTGCGACGACGGCTCGGCGCCGGATGCGTGTTCCCATGCCAGTCCCCTTACGTGGAGGCGGTAGCTAACAACCGTTACATCACGCTAGTGACGAAGGTTGCCACGCCAGGGTGACGAAGGTTGCCGGTCAGGGAACACGGAGTAATCACTGTGGAGAAAAGTCGTTGTCTGGCAACGGTCTAACCCCTGGTTTGCCTGCCGCTAATCCACGGCGGCCGGCAACGGCACGAAGCCGGCCGGCCGCGGGGACCTTTCAGGAAGAATGACTGTCAGAGCGAGCCGGTCACCGCTTGCAGGCCCAGGCTCGTGGCGGCGACGGCGATCCACAGCACGCCGCCGAGCAGGAGCGGGCGGGGGCCGGCGCGGCGCATGTCCGCCAGGCGCAGGGAAAGGCCGATGCCCGCCAGCGCGGTGGTGATGAGGAACGTGCCCAGTGTGGACAGTGCGGGGTGCCAGGACGCGGGCACGACACCGAGGCTGTCGAGCGCGGCGGCGGCGACGAAGCCCACCAGGAACAGCGGGACGATGCGCCGCCACGGCATGGCGCGGATGCTGAAGCCGGCGTCGCCGGGGTTCTGGCGCGCTTCGCGGCGGGCGGTGAGGAACGCGAGCACGATCACGATGGGGATGAGCGTGAGCGTCCGGGTCAGCTTCACGACGATGCCGTACGAGCCGGCGTCGCCGCCGTAGGCGAAGGAGGCCGCGACGACCGAGGAGGTGTCGTTGATGGCCGTGCCGGCCCACAGGCCGAAGCTGTGCGAGCTCATGCCGAGCAGGTGGCCCAGCGGCGGGAACAGCAGCACGGCGGCGATGTTGAAGGTGAAGATCGTGCCGATGGCGTAGGCGACGTCCGTCTGCTTCGGCTTGATGACGGCGGTGGTGGCCGCGATCGCGGACGCGCCGCAGATGCCCGTGCCCACGCCGATGAGGGTGCGCGTGTCGCGCTCGATGCCGAGCCGACGGCCCAGCAGCCAGGCCCCGCCGAGGGCGACGGTGAGCGTGCCGAGCATGACCGGCAGCGACTGCACGCCGACGCGGACCACTTCCTGCAGCGACAGCCCGGTGCCGAGCACGACGATCGACAGCTGGAGCACCGGCTTCGAGGCCACGCCGTAGCCCGGCGCCCACCGTTGCGCCCGCAGGCCCGGCACGAGGGCCGCGGCCAAGGCGCCGAGCAGGATGCCGAACACCGGCCCGCCGACGATCGGGACCAGCGAACCCAGCCCCGTCGCAACCCCGGCGACGACCAGCGCCACCAGCAGCCCCGGAGCCGCCTCGGCGACGCGGTCACGCGCCGGGTGCCGCTCGACGGGGCGGTCCTGGGTGGCGGTCACCGGGCACCCGCTCGTTCGTGTGTCCGCATCGACACTCCCCTCCCGAGTCTGCCCGCGTCCAAATGTACGTACATTCAAACTAGATTATGTCCGCACATTTGGCTACCGGTAGTGTCGGGCGAGACAGTCCGGAGGAGGCCATGGCCCCACGCACGCTGAGCCGCGCCGGCTCCGAACCGCTCTGGCGCCAGCTCCAGCGCGAGCTGCTGACCAGGCTCGACGCCGGCGAGTTCACCGAACAGTTCCCGGGCGAGCTCGCGCTGGCCGAGGAGTACGGTGTCAGCCGCCACACCGTGCGCCAGGCCCTGCGCCAGCTGCGTGCCGACGGCGTGGTCGTCGCCGAGCGCGGCCGTCAGCCGCGGGTCGCCCCGCCGGCCGAGATCGCCCAGCCGCTGGGCGCGCTCTACAGCCTGTTCACGTCCGTCGAGGCCGCAGGCCTGGCGCAGCACAGCATCGTCCGCACGTTCGACGTCCGCGCCGACGCGCTGGTCGCCGAGCGCCTCGACCTCGAAGCCTCGACGCCGCTGGTCTACCTGGAGCGCCTCCGCCTGGCTGGCGACGAGCCGCTGGCGATGGACCGCGTGTGGCTCCCCGCCGACGTCGCGAAACCGTTGCTGCAGGCCGACTTCACGCACACCAGCCTCTACGGCGAGCTCGCCCGGCGCACCGGGATCCGCCTCGACCACGGTCGCGAAGAGGTGCACGCCGTGATCCCCACCGCCGCCGAACGCGCCCAGCTCGCCTGCGCCCACGACGTCGCGGCCTTCGCGATCAACCGCCTGAGCCACTCGCAGGGGCGCCCGATGGAGTGGCGCCACACCCTCGTCCGCGGCGACCGCTACGCGCTGACGGCCGAGTTCTCCGCCGCCGGGTACCGGCTCGTCAGCCAGTCCTGAGGCGCTCCGCGGCCACGTGTCGCACCGGGTCGCAGATCAGTGCGGATTCGGCCCCCTCCTTGAAAAGCACATGCGCAGCGCCATCTCCGGCCGACGGCCGCGGCGGGCACCTCACCCGCGTGATTCAGGAAGCTGGACCCGTCGGCGCGCAAGCGTAGTCTGCGAGGCGCAGATCCGACGCGCTGCGCTCAGTGTCCACACGCAACAGATTCACGAGGTATCCGGGAACGTCGCGAGAAACGGAGACAACACCATGCCGATGATCACCACCGACGACGGTGTCGAGATCTTCTACAAGGACTGGGGCACCGGCCAGCCCATCGTGTTCAGCCACGGCTGGCCCCTGTCGGCGGACGACTGGGACACCCAGATGTTGTTCTTCCTGCAGCAGGGTTATCGCGTCATCGCGCACGACCGGCGCGGTCACGGTCGTTCGGCGCAGGTCGCCGAGGGACACGACCTCGACCACTACGCCGACGATCTCGCGGCTGTCACCGCGCACCTCGATCTCCACGACGCCATCCACGTCGGGCACTCCACGGGCGGCGGCGAGGTCGTGCGCTACCTGGGCCGCCACGGCGAGTCCCGCGTCGCCAAGGCCGCGATCCTGTCCGCCATCCCGCCGCTGATGCTGAAGACCGAGTCGAACCCGGGCGGCCTGCCCAAGAGCGTCTTCGACGACCTGCAGGCGCAGCTGTTCGCGAACCGTTCGGTGTTCTACCGCGCGGTGGCCTCGGGCCCCTTCTACGGCTTCAACCGCCCCGGCGTCGAACCCGACGAGGCAATCATCCAGAACTGGTGGCGCCAGGGCATGATGGGCAGCGCGCTGGCCCACTACGACGGCATCGTCGCGTTCTCCCAGACCGACCAGACCGACGACCTGAAGAAGATCACCGTCCCCGTCTACGTCGGCCACGGCGACGACGACCAGATCGTCCCCTACGCCGACGCCGCCTTGCTGTCGTCGAAGATCCTGCAGAACTCCACGCTGAAGATCTATCCGGGTTACCCGCACGGCATGCCGACCGTCCACGCCGAGACGATCAACGCGGATCTCCTGGAGTTCTTCCGGTCCTGACCGCGCGGGGTCAGCGCACGGTGATCCTCGTCAGGCTCGCCGTCGGGTTTCCGGTGACCTGAACCGCGACGTAACGCGCCGCGCCGCTGAGCGCGACCGTCGTCGTACGGCGCGCGGACGGGGTCGGGGCGGCGGTGTAGGTGCGGCCGTCGGTGCTCGTCTCGACGGTGAACGTGGGGAGGCGGCCGCCGGTCCAGGTGAGCTCCGCGGTGGTGAGGGGGCAGGGCGCGCCGAGGTCGAGGACGAGGCGGCCGTTCGGGCCCGGGCGCCAGGAGGTGCGCGGGTCGTCGTCGACGGCGGCGGTGGGGGTGCTCATGCCCGGGGGAAGGGGTTCGGCCGGGAAGGTGGTCGCGCCCAAAGCCAGGTCCGGCAAGGGGTACGGGCGGGTCCGGCGGGCGGTGACCGTCACCGCGTGCCGGGCGGGGAGGACCACCGGCCGCCAGGGTTCGCCCGCCGGCTGCACCGAGACGGCCACGGTGCGGTCGGCGGTCAGCCGCAGGGTGGCGGCGTCGACGACGGTGGCGCGCACGCCGGCGGGCAGGGTGCGGCCCACGCCACGCACGGTGAAGCGCGCCGGTTCGATGCGGGCTTCGCCGGGCGACGCGGAGACCGACCACGAAGTGCCGGTCGCGGTGACGACCTGCGAGCCCTGGTAGAGCGCGGCGGTTCCGTCCGTGGCGGGCAGAGTGAGGGTGCCCGACGTCGTCGCGGCGGAGAGGTTGAACAGCACGAGGTGCCCGTCGAGCACGGATACGCGCAGTGCCGCGGAACTGGCCGTCGGCCGTGGTTCGCGCGCGGCGGCGGCCAAATTGCGCGGGTCCGGATGGCATTCGACGTGCACGGGCGCGGAATCACCGTCGGACAGCACGATCCGGTCGCCGGTGACGGTGGCCGGGTGCGGTGAGCCGGACACGACGAACCCGGCGCGGCCGTCGACGTCGAGCCAGCCGCCGGTCGTGGTGACGGCGGGCAGCGGGTAGGTGCCGGCCGCGGTCCACGTGGTGGCGTCGGCCGAGGTCTCCACGCGGTAGCGGCGCCCGGCGGCGGCCTCCCACGCCACGCGAACGCGGTCGAACCGTTGGGGCGCCCCGAAATCGAGCGCGAGCCAGCTGTCGGCGCGCGGGCGGTCGGCGACGGAGACGGCCCACCGCGTGGCCGCGTCACCGTCGTTCGCGAACTTCGCCTCCTTGCCCGGCGTCGCCGAGGAAGCCGAAGCCGTGGCCGCGCGGGCGAGGTCCGGGCCCGCCGCACCGTCGCGGACTTCGAAGGCCCACACCGAATACCCGTACGTCGGATCCGGCTGCACGCCGAGGATCCGCACGTACCGGGCCGTCACCGCGGGGAAGGTCACGTCGTCGGTGCGCCCACCGCCGGACGGCGGCGCCGGCGCGACGGGGACGGTCACCGCGCCTTCGGCGGTGCGGTAGGTCCGCTCGCCGGTCAGCCCCGGCACGCCGGGCATGGCGAGGTTGTACACCGACACCGCGCCCTCGCCCGCGCCCAGGCCGGTGCTGGAGTACACCGCCGCGCCCGTCGGCAACGTCGCGAAACCGGCGTACCCGGTGTCGAACTTCCACACCGCGGCGCTCGCGTCGAAGCCGTCGCGGACCTTCGTCCACGTCGTGGCGTGCCGTTCCCGCACGGCCAGCGCGGTGGACGGAAGCAACATCGGCGTGGCGCCGCTGACGGCGAACAGCCAGTCGTCGTGGTGCGGCTGCCACGCGAACTTCGTGAACCCGGGCTTGCTCACCGCCGCGGCCCACGCGGCCCGACTGCGGTGCGCGAGCAGGCCGGGCCCGTCGCCGAAGTCCGCGACGCCGACGGCGTGGGCGTCGAACTCCGCCTGGCTTACCGGACGCACCGGGCCACCGTGGTCGGCGCGCCATTCGTGCAACAGGTAGCTGATCGCGATCTCCGCCCGCGCCTCCGGCTCGTACTTGGGCTCGCCCGAGAACTTCGTGACGCGATCGGCGGGCGCGTAGGCCTGGTACGGCTCCAGCCGTGCGGCCAGCTGCGCCTCGGCGCGCGCGGCGTAGCGGTCGCCGAGCACCTGCGCGCGGAACGCGAGCGGGATGACGTCGCGGCCGTAGAGGTGCTCGCGGTCGGCGACCATCGGCATGAGGGGTTCGCCCGCGTCGCTGGCCATCAGCAGCATCGTGTGCCACAGCAGCTCGCCGTTGGGCTGCGCGGTGAGCACCTCCGGCAGCGGCTGCCCGGCCAGCAGGAAGTGCATCGAGTTGCGGCCGGAGGTGCGCCACAGCTCTTCCTGGTAATGCGGGCCGAAGGAGCCGTGGTTCTCCACGAGGAAGGTGTCGTAGAGGTTCTCCGCCGTGTTGGCCGAGATCGGCACGCCGTCGACGACCCGGGGGTTGGCCAGGTCCGCGGCGGGCAGCGCGGTCTCGTTGCGGCTCCACCGCCCGAACCACTCGCGCCACTGCGCGGCGCGGGGATCCTTCGCGGCCCAAGCCATCCCCGGGGCGAGGGCCTGGGCGTACACGCCCATCTCCTCCAGCTTGGTGTCGCCGACGTGCCCGCCCGAGAGGCCGTGGGGCGTCCAGTCGCCGGACAGCGGGTCGTCGCCCGTGCCGAGCGCCGCGGTGTAGGCGGCCTGCCCGGTCGCGATCTCGTCGAGGTTCGCGCGGGTGGCGGCGTCGAGGTCGGCCCACAGCAGGCGGCCGGCCAGCTGGAAGTAGGACTGGAACGTGGTGTCGAAGAACAGCCGGCGGCCCCACTCGGTGCCGCCGGTGAGGAGGTTGCTCGCCGCGAAGTGCCGGATCGTGTCGACGGTGTGCCGGTGCAGCACCTCACGTTCGACGCCGGTGACCGCGGCGTCGTACCCGTCGCGCGTGAGCAGGACGGCGTTGCCCAGCACCACGGCGAACGTGAAGTCCTTCGCCGGGTAGATGCCGGCCGCCGCGTCGAACTGCTGCTCGGCCCAGCGGGTGTGGCGAAGCAGCACCCGCAGGTAGGTCGCGGCGACGTCGTCCGGCGCTCCCCCGCCGCGGGCCGGCGCGGGGGTGGCGGCCCGCGCCGCCGGGGTCACCAGGCCCGCGCTCACCAGCGCGAGCCCGCCCGCGCCGAGTCCCTGAAGCACCGCGCGCCGCCTGAGCGCCATGTCCGCCCCCCTTGTTGACAACCTTGTCATCGCGTCGGCGCCGATTCTGCTTCCCCGCACGGCGACGGGGCAACGCCGGCGGGGAAACCCGTCCGGTTCAGGACAACCGGGCTCGCGCTCTCAGCCGGCTTCGGGTCCGTGCGCGGCACGGCCCAGCCGCAGAGCGGACACGAGGAAGAAGATGCCGCCCAACGTCGCGTAACCGGCCAGAGTCGTGAAGGACGCACTGTCCTTTGTGGCCTGGAGGACGAACGAAGCGCCGGCCAAGACGGAGATCCCGCCGCTGAGGATGACCGGCCACTGGCCGCCGAGGGTGCGGCGCAGGAGGCCGACGACCAGCTGCACCAGCCCGGCCACGATCGCCCACGCGCCCCACACGCCGAGGACCGCGGGGATGCCCGACGAGGCCGCGACGGCCAGGCCCACGGCGGCGAGCAAGCTGATCACCACGTTCACATACAGGCCCGCGACCGGCTTGCCCTTCTTCACCGAGCGGGCGTCGACGACGGCCGCGGCCACGTCGAACAGCGGGTAGAGCACGAGCAGCGTCGTGCTGACCGGACCGAGGCTCGACCCGGTCACGAACAGCAGCACGGCCCAGACCACGGCGAACGCGAACCGGATGAAGTACAGGCGCCGCAAGGGTTTCGCGATACCCCCGGGGCCGCAACGGTGGTGGTGCTCATGGAGTGCTCCTTCGGACTGGGGTCGCGATCGGCCGGGTAGACAGATCGTTCTATCTCTCGGTGAGTGACTATGGCAGCCGCCGAGCCAAGCCGTCAAGACCGACCGTTCTATCTGCTAGTGTGGAAGCAACGAGGAGAGGTGGACGGCGAAGTGTCCGAAGCGCGAGCCCGACTGCTGGCTTCGGCGAGCCGGCTGTTCTATTCGGAGGGCCTCCACTCGGTCGGCATCGACCGGGTCATCGCCGACGCCGGTGTCACGCGCGCCACGCTCTACCGGCACTTCCCGAGCAAGGACGACCTGCTGGTCGCGTACCTGACGGCGGCCGACCAGGCGATCCGCGCCGGCATCGAGACCGCCCGCACCGGCAAGGCCTCGGGGGCCGACGCCGTCCGCGCGGTCGCCGAGTCGATCGCCGACGGCATCCGCACGCCCGGGTTCCGCGGCTGCGCCTTCCTCAACGCCGTCGCGGAGTACCCCGATCCCGCGCACCCCGTGCACCAGGCCGTGCTCACCCACCGGCAGTGGTTCCTGGAGGTCGTCACCGAACTGCTCGCCCAGGCCGGCGAGACCGCGCCCGAGCCGGCCGCGAGGCACTTCGTCATGCTGCGGGACGGCGCCATGGCCGCCGGCTGCCTCAGCGATCCGGCGCCGGTCTGCGAAACCTTCCGCCTCGGCGTCGAAGGAATCCTGAAGTACCGGGACACTCCGGTCGTGCCTCCCGAGAAGGCGGGCCAGGCTTCGCAAGCCTGACCACCGGCCCCGTGGTGAAGACCGCCACTACTGAATGAATTTTCATTGACGTCCTGACGCACCCGTGTCATCGTCTTATTAAATGAACATTCATTAGTGAAGGAACCGTGACCACCACCCTCGCCCCGGCCCACTGGACGCCCGACCGGATCGGCGACCTGCGAGACCGCGTCGCGCTCGTGACCGGCGGCAACAGCGGCATCGGCCTCGAAACCGCCCGCGTGCTGACCCGTCACGGCGCCCGCGTCCTCCTGGCCGGCCGCAGCCGGGCGAAGCTCGACGACGCCGTCGCCACGCTGCGCGCCGACCAGCCCACCGCGCGGCTGGAAACCGTCGTGCTGGACCTGGGCTCCCTGGCCTCCGTCGCCGAGACGTCCGCGCGGCTCGCGGCCACCGAGACGATCGATCTGCTCTTCAACAACGCCGGCGTCATGAACGTGCCGGACCGGCGCACGACCGCGGACGGGTTCGAGCTGACCGTCGGCACCAACCACCTCGGGCACTTCGCCCTCACCGCCGGACTGCTGCCCGCGCTGCGCCGCGCCGAAGCCGCGCGGGTGGTCACCGTCAGCGCGATCGCCGCGACCTGGCGCTCCGGCCGGCTCGACGACCTGATGAGCGAGCAGCGCTACGGCGCGATGCGCGCGTACGCGAAGTCCAAGCGCGCCAACGTGGTTTTCACCCAGGAGCTGTCCCGGCGGCTGGCCGGTACCGCCCTGCGCGCGGTGTCGGTGCACCCCGGCTCGGCCGTGACCAACCTGCAGCGCCACTCGGAAAGCGCGGTCTCGCGGGCGATGATCGCGGTGCTGCGCAGCGTGGTCATGGGTTCCCCGGAAGGCGCGGCGTGGCCGTCGCTGTACGCCGCGACCAGCCCCGAAGTGATCGGCGGCGCCTTCTACGGCCCCGCCGGCCGCGACCAGACCTCCGGCACCCCGAAGCCGGTCAAGCTCCCCCGCGGCGCCGACGACCCGGCCGAAGGCGCCCGCCTGTGGGCCGAAAGCGAACGCCTCACCGGCGTCACCTTCTCCTTCTGACCTCCCGAAAGGACCTCATCCCATGACCGGCTCGACCTTCGACCTCCGCCGGCAGGACGTCGACCCCGCGCTCCTCGAAGCCCAGCGCGAGGTGAACGCCGTGCTCGCGAAGATGCCGCACCCGGACGTCCGGACCCCCGAAGGGCTCGCCGCCCTGCGCGCCGGCACTGCCCACAACCCCGGCGCGACGAACCTGCGCCCCACCGAACGCCACGTCGACGGACCCACCGGCCCGATCCGGCTGCGCGTGTTCACGCCGCCCGAGCCACGCGCGATCCTCTACCGCATTCACGGCGGCGGCTGGGCCGCCGGAGCACCGGAGGACGACGACGTCGTCAACGACCGCCTCGCCCGCGCGACCGGTTCGATCGTCGTCAGCCCGGAGTACCGGCTGGCGCCCGAGGCCACCGTGCCCGAGCAGATCGAGGAGACGGTCGCCGTCGCCCGCCGGCTCGCCCGGCACGCGGCCGCGGAGTTCGGCACCGGCCGGCTGCTGATCGGCGGCATCTCCGCCGGTGCGCACCTCGCCGCCGCGACGCTGCTGGCGTTGCGCGACGCCGGTGATCCCGCGTTCGGCGCGTTCGCCGGCGCCTACCTTGACTGCGGCATCTACGACCTGGGCCTGTCCCCCAGCGCCGCGGCGCCACCGAAAACAGCCTCGTGCTCACCCGGTCCTGGATCGACGGCCTGCCCGACCTCGCCCTGCCCGGCCACACGCCGGAGCAACGGCGCGCCCCGCGGCTGTCCCCGGCCCTGGCCGACCTCACCCGCTTCCCGTCCACCCTGCTGACGGTCGGCGACCTCGACCCGCTGCGCGACGACGCCATCCTGCTCGCCGCCCGCCTGCGCCTCGCCGGCCGCGACGCGCGGCTGGAGATCTGGCCCGAAGCCCCGCACGCGTTCACCAACATGGCCACCCCGCTCGGCGACGTCGCCCTCGACAGCGCCATCGCATGGCTCAACGATCTCCTCGACCCGCCGCGCACCGCGCCCAACCCTGCGGCGGTCGTGCACCGGTTCGTCACCGAGGTCATCAACGGCGGCGACCTCGACGTCGTCGGCGAGCTCTGGCACGACGACCTCGCGTGGCACGCCGGCAGCGCCGGCGACCTCCACGGCCTCGAGGCCTACCGGGCCGCCCTGCGCGCCGCGGTCGGCGGTGCCTTCACCGGCATGCACCTGACCGTGCACGACACCCTCGTCGACGGCGACACGGTCGTGCTCCGGTTCACCAACAGCGGCACCCACACCGGGCCGTGCCTCGGTGTCGCGGCCACCGGCCGGCCCGCCGCGTGGTCCGGCATCGGCATCTACACCGTGCGGGCGGGCAAGATCGCCGAGGCGTGGTTCGGGGAGGACATGCTCGGCCTGCTGCGGCAGCTCGAGCCGAATGAACACTCATTAGGATGACGGCATGGCCCGGACCCGAGACCCCGAGAGCAAGCGGCGGCAGCTGCTGGACGGCGCGCTCGCCGAATTCGCCGAGCACGGCATCGGCGGCGCCCGCGTCGAGCGCATCGCCGCCCGCGCCGAGGTCAGCGCCGGGCTCGTGTATTCCTTCTACGACGGCAAAGAAGGGCTGTACGAAGCGGTCTACGACGCCATCGTCGAGCAGGTCGTCTCCGGGATCTCCATCGACGCGGACGACCTGCCCGGATACGCGGGACAGCTCTACGACGCGGGCCTGCGGCACCCGGACGTGATGCGCTTCGTCACCTGGTACCAGCTCGAGCGCGGCGGCGTCCGGCCTGTCGTCGCGAAGTCCATGGCCGACAAGACCGCGGCGATCGAGGACGCGCAGGGCCGCGGCACCGTGACCGGCCGGCGGCCGGCCGGCGAGCTGCTCGCCCTGGTGCTGACCATCGCGAACATGTGGCAGAACCAGGGCGAGGACGTCCGCGGCCTCGTCCCGGAGGCCGAGCGCCGCCGCGTCGTCACCGACACCGTCCGGCAGCTGGTGGATCCGGCGCGCTGACTGCGTTCCGTCCACTGTGGATGTTCTTCGGGGCCGTGCGTCGCCCTGCCGGCACCCGGCATCACCTCACCCGAATCGGAGGAGCACGGCGGCCTCCGGATGTGTTTCGGTGGCCCCAGTCGCCCGGGGGCGGGGCGCGAGACCGCGGAGGGGCCCATGACCGGAGACACGCGGCCCCGGGTCGCCGCGGGCAGGCTGTGGGCCGGCGGCGGGGCGACGGCACTGGTCGCGGCCCTGGCGGCCATCGTGGTGGTGCTCGTCGCGCGCGGCCTGTTCGACGTGCCCGTGCTGGCCCCGGAAGGCGAGGGCGCGCGGGGCGGGGTCGGCACGGTCGCCTACGCGGTGGGCGCCGCGCTCGTCGCCCTCGCGGCGACAGGACTGCTCCACCTGCTCCTGATCAGCACGCCCCGCGCGAAGTCGTTCTTCGTCTCGATCATGCTGCTCGTCACCGCGATCGCCGTCGTCATCCCCCTCGGCCTCGACGCGGAGCGCGGCGCGCGGTTCGCGACGGCCGCGGGGAACCTGCTGATCGGTCTCGTGATCACGAGCACGCTGTCCGGCGTCGCCGGCGCGGCGGTTCGCGCGGGCCGGCCGGTGCGGTGAGCTCCGCGGCGCCGGAATTCACCTCCGCCGGGTGATGCCGTGCGGGGCGGTCGCTGGGAACGCTGCCACAGGGGGACACGGCCGGGAGCCGCTCGACCCTGGCTACCGGTCCGTTGTGGACGGACCTCCCGGTCGTGCGGGTGTCGAGCATCGGAGGCGTGATGGCACTGGCTCAATCGGACTACCCGTTCCTGGACGTGATCTGGACCATGCTGGTGTTCTTCGGCTGGGTGGTCTGGTTCTGGCTGCTCATCGTGATCTTCGGCGACCTCTTCCACCGCTCGGACGTCTCCGGCTGGGGCAAGGCCGGCTGGACCGTCCTCGTCCTGGTGCTGCCGTTCGTCGGCGTGCTGATCTACCTCATCGCGCAGGGCAAGCACATGGGCGAGCGCCGGCGTTCCGAGGCGGCGGACAACCAGAAGCAGTTCGACGACTACGTCCGCTCGGTCGCCGCCAACGGCGACAAGGGAGACAAGGGCGACAAGGGCGCCGCCGGCCAGATCGCCGAGGCGAAGAAGCTCCTCGACACCGGCGCCATCAACGCGGAGGAGTACGAGTCCCTGAAGGCCAAGGCCCTCGCTCGGTGAGCGCGGGCCGGCCAGGCCCCGCCGGCAGGCCGAGACCGGCGGGGCCGCCCCTCCCCCACGCGGCGACCGGGCAGCACCGGTTCGCGACGGACGGAGGCAGGCGTGGCCGAGCAAGTGCGTGACCGAACCGCCGGACGGCGCCGCGCGGCCGGCATCTACGGCGTGATCGTCACCGCCGCCATCCTCACCGCCGTGGGCGGACAGCTTTCGACTCTGCCACTGGCGGTCACGGTCGTGGTCACGCTGCTGGTCTACTGGACGGCCGAGGAATACGCGGAACTACTGGGCGAGGAAGTCGAGGACGGCAAACTGCCGAGCCGGGCGCGGATCGCCACCGAGCTGCGCGCCACGTGGCCGATGGTGACGGCGTCGTTCGGCCCGATCGCCGCACTGCTGCTGGCCCGGCTCGCCGGCGCCTCGCCCGCCGCCGCGGCCAACACCGGCCTCGCGGTGGCCGTGGTGGTCCTGACCTATCACGCGTGGTCCGCGGCGCGCGTGGCCCGGCTGCGCGGCGCGGCACTGATCGGGACGACCTGCGCGGCAGGGCTGCTCGGCGTCGTCATGATCCTGTTGAAGAACCTGATCCTGGTCCACCTGCATTGACGCCACGGGACGGCCGCTGCCCGGCTGCGCGAACCGGAGACCGTCCTTTGCGGACGGTCAGTCCGTGACGCCCGCCGCGTCGAGGAGGGTGCGGGCGGTGGCGACGGCGAGGCCGCGCAGGTCGTCGGCGCCGACGCCGGCGCGGCTGCTGGCCCCGTCGTAGAGGACGGCGAGCTGGCGGGTGAGGAAGCCGGGGTCGGTGGCGTTGCCGCGTTCGGCTTCGGCGCGGAAGAAGCCTTCCAGGTGCTCGGTTTTGAGGCGGGCGGCCGTGATGCTCGCGGGGTGGTCGGGGTCTTTCAGCTCGAGCTGCGTGGCGAGGTAGGCGCAGCCGCGGTAGTCGGGTGACGTCGCGAAGGCTTCCAGCTGCTCGAAGACGTGCAGCAGCCGCGCGCGCGGGCTGGAGCTGAAACCGGGCGGGGGCAACAGGAAGGCGGCGTCGTCGCCGATGCGGCGCTGCAGTGCGGCTTCGAGGAGGGCGTCCTTGCTGTCGAACAGCTCGTACATCGACTTCTTGGAGATCCCCGCGCGCCGGCACAGCGCGTTGGCGCCGACGGCGACCCCGTCGCGGTAGAAGAGCTCGATCGCGGCACGCAGGAGCCGCTCGCGCTGGGACTCGCGGACGGCGTTGTCCGGCGCTCCGGCCTTCGCGTCGGGTGCGGCGGTTTCGGTGCTCATGGCGTCCAGGCTACCTCGCCGGGGTTGACACGAGAAACCGAGCGGTTTACGTTGACGTCGCCTGCAGAAACCAATCGGTTTCTGATCTTCGCGCCTCCGACCAGGAAGAAGCCCCACCATGACTGTCAACGGATCCGTCGCCTTCGTGACCGGCGGCAACCGCGGCCTCGGCGCCCAGTTCGTCCGCGCACTCCTCGACGCCGGCGCGAGCAAGGTGTACGCGGCGGCCCGCGACCCGCGCACCGTCACGAACACCGGTGCCGTCCCGGTCGCGCTCGACATCACCGACCACGCCTCGGTGGTCGCCGCCGCCGAGCAAGCGCAGGACGTGACGTTGCTGATCAACAACGCCGGGATCCTGACGTCGACCGGCGTCCTGGACGGCGACCTCGACGCCTACCGCCTCGAGTACGAGACCCACGTGCTCGGAACCCTCGACGTGACCCGCGCCTTCGCGCCGGCCCTGGCCCGCAACGGCGGAGGGGCGATCCTCAACGTGCTGTCCGTGCTGTCGTGGGCGTCGCTCCCCCACTGGGCGGCTTACTGCGCCGCCAAGGCCGCCGAGTGGTCGGTCACCAACTCCCTGCGCGTGGAGCTGGCCGGGCAGGGCACCCAGGTGAGCAGCCTGCACGTCGGTTACCTGGACACGGACCTGATCGCCGACCTCACCGACGTCGAGAAGGCCGACCCCGCCGAGGTCGCCCGGATCGCGCTCGACGGCGTCGCCCAGGGGCAGCTGGAAGTGGTCGCCGACGAGTTCACCCGCCAGATCAAGGCCGGCCTCGCCCAGGGCATCGAGGCCCTCTACCCGCAGGTCGCCCGGGCCTGACCCCTCGTCACGAAGGAAAAACCGTGAACGACCTGCTCGAGTTCGTCGTGGACGGACACGGCGGCCTCGACCGCTGGCACGCCGCCACGACCCTGTCGGCCACCGTCCGCCTTTCCGGCCCGTTCTGGCCGTTCAAGCAACGGCCCGACGTCGTGGGCACCACGCACGTCACCGCGAACGTCCACCGCCAGCGCGTCACGCTCGCGCCCTTCGGCCCGGGCACGGCCGTGGACTTCGACGCCGACGCGGACCGGGTCCTCGTCACGCGCGGCGAGGAGGAAACGCGGCTCGACTCGCCGCGCCGGGCCATGGCGGACCTCCCCCGGGAACACCCGTGGTCGGTGGCCGAGGCCGGCTACTTCATCGCCTACGCGAGCTGGACCTACCTGCTCGAACCGTTCCTGCTCACCCTGCCCGGTGTCACGACCCGCGAAATCGAGCCGTGGCACGAAGACGGCGAGACCTGGCGCCGGCTGGAGGCGGCTTTCCCCTCCCGGCTGGCGACCCACTCTCCGGTCCAGACCTACTACTTCGACGCCGGCACCGGGCTCCAGCGCCGCGTGGACTACTCGCCCGAGGTCACGGGCAAGCCCCTCACCGCCCACTACACGAGCGAACACCGCGACTTCGGCGGGCTGCCCGTCCCGACCCGCCGCCGCGTCCTGCGCCGCGACACCGACGGCGTGGCCGACCACCACTCCACCGTCATCCTCCTCGACGTCGCCGATCTGCGACTGGAAACCGCTGATGTGGAAGGAAAAACGTGAATGTCCACCCTCGCGATTCTCCTGTGGACACTCGTGCTCATCGGCACGATCGGCATCCGGGCCTTGACCGGCGTCAGCCTGTACCGGGCGGGGCGGGCGGCCGGGCTGGACCGCCCGACGTCGGGGAAGGTGGCCGGCTGGACGACGGTGGTGCTGCTCGGCTGGCTGGCCGCGTGCGTGCTGCTCGCGTACTACGGCGCGTTCGCGTCCGGCCCGCTGGCACCGGTCCTCGTCGTCGCGCTGCTGGTGGCGGTGCTGGCGGGCACCCGGATTCCGATCGTGGCGAAGGTGCTGGCGGCGCCCGGCACGGCCGCCCGGCTGGCGTGGCCGCAGACCGTCCGCGTGATCGGGGTCCTGTTCCTGATCCTGATGTTCACCGGCAACCTGTCGCCACTGGCCGCGCTGCCACCCGGCCTCGGTGATCTGGCGATCGGCCTGGCCGCGCCGTGGGTGGCGCGTGCACTGGCGCGCGGCACCGGCCACCGGTGGGCGTTCTGGTTCAACGTGCTGGGCATCGCCGACCTCACCTTCGCGTTGGCTTTGCGCCTGGTGAGCGGGTTCGTCCTCGGTGAGCCGGCCGGGGCGTCAGGGGCGCTGCCGCTGGCGCTGATCCCGACGGCGGCCGTGCCCCTCGCCGTGGCGCTGCACGTCGTGTCGCTGCGGCGGCTCGCTGCCGAGCCGCGCCGCACCGAGATGGTCGGCGCCGCAACCACTTGACGGTGCCACGGCTGCTCACCCCGCGTGCCCGCACTCGGGGCACGCGGGGTGAGCAGCCGATCTGGGGGCCAGGACGTCGGCCGCCGCCACGACGAGCAGGCCGTGGTCGGCGGCGAACGAAGCCAGTTCCTCCGGGCCCGCCAGGTCGCCCGCCTCGCGTTGCGACACGATGCCGCTGAGCACCGCGGCTTCGTGCTTGCCCGCGAGCCGCACCAGGTCGAGGGCAGCCTCGCCGCGGCCGGCGCGGTGGGGGGTGTTTTCGCGGGCCGTGCGGATGGGCACGACGTGGCCGGGCCGGGTGAAGTCGGCCGGAGTGGCGGCGGGATCGGCCAGCAGCCGGATGGTGCGGGCCCGGTCGGCCGCGGAGATGCCGGTCGTCCCGCCGGTGCGGGCGTCGACCGTGACGGCGAAGGCTTCCCCTCCGCACGCCGGCGCCCCGGGGTACATCAACGGGAGCCCGAGGCGGTCGCAGTCCTCGTCCGGCAGGGCGACGCAGACGAACCCGTCGGTGTACCGGACGGACAAGGACACCAGGTGCGGTGTCGCGTCCTGCGCGGCGAACACGAGGTCGCCGTGCGTGCCGGTCACCACCACCGG
Organism: Amycolatopsis sp. NPDC047767; assembly: GCF_040704195.1. NCBI lineage: Bacteria > Bacillati > Actinomycetota > Actinomycetes > Pseudonocardiales > Pseudonocardiaceae > Amycolatopsis > Amycolatopsis sp. NPDC047767. The sequence continues at coordinate 185,021 of NZ_JBEYSJ010000014.1, read as the reverse complement.
CTGCCCGGCCGCGATCGCGGCGGCGGCCTGCTCGACGCTCACCGCGCCGGACCGGCGGTCTGCTGAAAGCTGCTGTGCCATCGTCGTTCTTCCTTCGTGGGGTCCGGCGGGACCCGGGTCGCTCAGCCGGCGGCGGGCGCCGGGGCGATGCGGTGGAAACCACCGCGGTAGAACAGCAGCGGCTCGGCGCCGTCCTGCGCGTCCGGCGAGCTCATCTCCAGGACCCGGCCGACGACGAGGTGGTGGTCGCCCGCGTCGTGCTCGGCGTCGATCTCGCAGTCGAGCCACACGAGACTTTCGGAGAGGACAGGGTTCCCGGCCGCGGTTTCGGTGTGCGCGACCCCGCTCCACCGGTCGACGCCCTTGCGCGCGAACGCGGAAGCGACCTCCCGGTGGCCGTGGCCCAGCACGGACACGGCGAACCGGCCGAGGTCCCGGATGAGCGGATAGGTGCTCGAAGTCCGGGCGACGCCGATCAGGATCAGCGGCGGGTCCAGCGAAATGCTGTGGAACGACTGGCAGGTGAACCCGACGCGCTGCCCGTCGTCCGCGGTAGCGCCGACCACCACGACGCCGGAGGCGTAGCGCCCCACGGCGTCGCGGTACGCACGGGAGTCGTCGAAGCTCGTCAACTGCCGCGTCACGGGATCCGCACCCCCTCGGCCAGGCGGGCGAGCTGCCCGATCGTGCGGGCGTAGCGCGCGGCCGCCTCTTCGGCGAGGGTGTCCAGCGAGTCCATCGAGGACGTCTCGAAGTACCACCCGGCGCCCGGGACCACGGCGCCGAGCTCGGTCAGCAGCGGCGCGAGGTGGCTGTCGACGCCCATCGCGTGGGCGGGGCTGCCCCCGGTCATCACGGGGATCGCCGTCACCCCGGTCAGCGCGCCCGCCGCGTAGCGGTCCAGGAACGCCTTGACCAAGCCGGTGTAGGTGGCCTTGTAGGTCGGGCTCGCGATCACCACGAGATCGCTGCCGGCGACGCGCTCGTTCAACGCCGACATCACGTCCGAGGGCCACGTGAAGATCTCGGCGGAACAGTCGGCCAGGTCGATGACCTGGCGGTCCGCGTCGTCCTTCACCAGCCGGTCGAGCAAGGCTTCGGCGACCTGCCTCGTGCGCGAAGCGGGCTTCGGATTTCCAACGACAATGGTGGTTTTCATAGCTGCTCCGTTCGGCCCCGAAGGCCTCGGGCTTCGTCACGGCAACGCCGACGCTGACGAACTTCCTGCAGCTGGTACGAGATCTTGTGGCCCGTACAGCCCCGCGACAGCTCTTGTCACGGGCCGCGTCTTGGCGCGGAGTGACGATCACCTTAGCGCGGAGCGAGAATCCGTCACAATAACACCCAGGGGTCATGGCCCGGCCGGTGTTCGCCCCGCAGAAACTGTCGATCAGGTCATCTCCGGTGGCTCGCCGCGCGGGCGCCAGTTCGCCGCGGAGCACGCCGAGGTGGCGTTCACCATTCCCGACGACGCCGATCCCAGGCCGTGAAAGCGCGGGCCGCGGAATACCGCGAAGAGGCGCGCAACAAATTCAGCAAAGAGATCCAGATCTGGCTTTCCACGTAGGTCGTGCAAAGGACACCACCGCCGAAGCCGAGGCCTACGTCCACTACGTCGTGACGCCGGGATCGCTTGCCGCACAGGCGATCCCGGCGGCTTCGGATCAGGGCGTCACGAGGTTGTGCTCCTGCAGGTACCGCAGGGCTTCGAGCCGCGAGCGCACGCCGAGTTTGTGGAAGCTGTGCTTCATGTGCTGCTTGACGGTGTTGAGCGCGATCCCGAGCTCGGCGGCGATCTCCGCGTTGCTCAGCCCGCTCGTGGCCAGCGCGAGCACCTGGCGCTCCCGCTCGGTCAGTCCCCCGTCGGCGCCCGCGGACGGCGCGGTGCCGGCCTGGGGTGCCCCGGAGGGCTCGGACAGGTCGATCGTGTCGATGTCCAGGTTCGTCGCGACGGGTCCCTCGAGCGGCGCCGCGGGTGCGCGCCGCTCGTAGGCCGCGGCGTTGGCCAGGCCGATCGCCAGGAACTTCGACAGCCGGTGGGCCATCTCCTGCTCCCGGGTGGTGAACGCCGGACGGCCGGTCCGGCGGGCGAAGGTCGCGGTGCCGACGGGCCGGCCCTCGGCGACGAGCAACGCGTAGAGGCAGTGCTCGAACCCGTAGTCGGCGAGGAGCCGGCCCACCGGCGAGCGCAGGTGGTCGGTGCGGCGGCCGTACAGGACCGCGTCGTGGACCGGGAACCGTGATGTGGTCGAGCGCTTGAAGTACGGGTTCGCCGGCCCGGAGATGGGCGCGAACTCGAGGAGCATCTTCACCGGCGCGCCCGTCAAGGACGCCACCCGGCCCCGGCAGCGGCGGTCGAGCTGGTGGATAGCGCCCGAGTCGCAGCGCAGGACGCGGACCAGCTCCGGCAGGGTCCGCTGCTGCACGGTGGCCGCGCGCAGCGAGCCGCAGGCGAGCTCGCCGAACCGCGCCACCTCCTGCCAGTCGAGACCGGTCATCGCGTGCTCCTCTCGCAGGCCGGCCTCGGTGCCGTCCCGGTTCGAGATGGTACGTACTCGGTGCAAGCGGCGGCCCTGGTGCGAACACGATGGTGTCAGCGAAAAAGGGCCGCCGCTGCGCTCAGTGACCGAAGGCTTCGTGCAGCCACCAGGCCCCGCCGTCGGACGTGATCTTGGCGTCGAGAACCAACGGCCGCCGCGGCGAAGACGAAACCCAGTCCTTGACCGCGGCGAGGTCGTCGGCCGAGCGCACGGTCAGGCCCGCGCAGCCGTGGCCCCGGGCCAGCGCGGCGAGGTCGCCGTCGGGGAAGGTGACGTTGTCCAGTCCCGCGGTGCCGGCGCCGAAGTGGTGCACTTCCGCGCCGTACATCGCGTCGTTGTAGACGACGACCAGCAGCGGAAGTCCCAGGCGCACGGCCGTTTCCAGCTCGGAGATCCCCATCAGGAACCCGCCGTCGCCCAGCGCCGCGACGGGCACGCGGTCGGGCTGCGCCAGCGCGGTGCCGATCGCACTCGCCAGCCCCAGCCCGACGGACTGGAACGCCTGGGTGAAGCAGAACCCGTACTCGTCCGGCACGTCGAGGTACATGCTCGGGTAGCCGAGGAAGTTGCCGGAGTCGACCGACACCGTCCGCTCGGCCGGCAGCAGCTCGTTGAGCCGCGCCGACAGCGTCCGCGGGTCGATGCGGTCCTCGGTGGACGCGTCGTCGAACGGGAGCTGGTTCCAGCGCAGCCCCGTGCGGAGGCGCTCGCCGAGCTCCGTGCGCCGGTAGCCCGTCTTCGGCTCCGCACCGCCGGAGCGGAGCAGGGCCGTGGCCGCGCGGGCGGTTTCCGCGACGCCGCCCCACAACCCGAGGTCGACGGCGCGGTGCCGGCCGATCGCCGCCGGGTCCAGGTCGACCTGAACCACGCGGGCGTCGGCCCCGATCAGCGCGCCGTGCCGCGTCGTCCACATGTTCAGCGCGCACCCGAACGCCACGACCAGGTCGGCCCGCGACACCAGTTCGACCGTCAGCGGGGAGGCGAAGCCGCCCGAGACGTCGATGCTCCACGGGTCGTCGTGGAACAACCCGCGGCTCACCGCCGACGTGGCCAGCAGCGCGCCCGCACGGTTCCCCAGCTCCCGGATCGCCTCGCCCGCCCCGGGCGAACGGCCGCCGCGGCCGACGATGAACACCGGCCGCGACGCCTCGCTCAGCAGCCGGACGAACTCCGCCAACGGCTCGGGCGCGGGCTGCGGCGCCGCGACCTCGGCCGGGACCGTCCCGTGCTGCTGCTCCGGCAGCTCCAGCTCCTGGACGTCGATCGGGACGTTGAGCACCACGGTCCGCCGCTGCTGCGCGCAGATCGCCAACGCGCGGGCCACGTCCCGCAGGGCCGTGCGCGCCGAGCCCACCCGCAGCGGCACGGCGCCGACCCCGGCGGCGAGCCCGGGCTGGTCGATGAAGAAGTTGGACGCGGGGTCGCCGGCTTCGGCCGTCAGCACCAGCAGCGGGGTCCGGCTCTTGGCCGCCTCGGTGATCCCGGGTAGCGCGTTGGTGTAGCCGCAGCCCTGGTGCAGCGACAGCACCGCGACCTCGCCCGACATGCGGGCGTAGGCGTCGGCCATCGTCGCCGCGCCGCCTTCGTGGCGCGCCGCCACGAACCGCGCTCCCCCGGCCACGAGTGCCTGGGTGAAGTGGAAGTTGCCGCTGCCGACCACGCCGAACGCGGCGCGCACGCCGTGCTCGGTCAGGTACCGGCCGATGGCCTCGTGCACCAGCATGGTCAGTTCGCTCCGTTCTCGACGATCGCCAGCACGCGGGCCGGGCTCCCGGAACCGCCGACGATCCGCAGCGGCGCCACGATCAGCAACGTGCCCGTCGGTGGCAGCAGGTGCAGGTTCTGCAGCTGGGTGATGCCGTACTTGCCGGCGCCGAGCAGGTACGAGTGCACGGGGAACTCGGGATCGAAGCCGAATGCCTGCCCGGCGTCGGTGCCGACGGTCTCGACGCCGAACCCGAGGATCGGGGTCTCCCGCGCCAGCCAGCGTGCGCACTCGGGATCGACGCCGGGGGTGTGCAGCCCGTCGTCGCCGGCGTTGAGGAACAGCTCCTGGTCGTGGGAGCGCGCGGCCCAGCCGGTGCGCAACAGCAGCCAGCCCTGCGGCAGGGAGCCGTGTTCGCGCTGCCATTGCTCGACGTCGTCGCGGCGCAGCAGGTAGTCCGGGTCGGCGGCGGCCTCGCACGACTTGTCGATCACGACGGCCGGCGCGACCAGGCGGGCCGGCGGCACGGACGCGACGTCCTCCAGATCGGCCCCGGTGACCCAGTGGCGCGGCGCGTCGAAGTGGGTGCCGACGTGCTCGCCGGTGTGGATGCCGTTCTGGAACGACGTGCGGCCGCGCTCGTCGTACTTCGCCAGCTCCTCCAGTCGGAATCGGGGAATCGGCGCCATGTCCGGGGGCAGGTCGAGCACGGGGGTGGCGGACGAGAGTGGCGCGGTGAGCTCGACGATCGACGCGTCACCGCGAGCGAGGGCGCCGACCAGCGCGGAAACGGATCCGGTGGTCTCAGGCGAAGAAGACATGAATTCATCGTGTGCGCGCGGGCACCGGCGCACCAATGCCTATCCCGGCCTGGTTATGCCTGTCTGGTTATACCGGGGCCGATCTGCTATACCTCGCCGGAAGAAAGGGTGAGGGCAGTGGACCAGCAGCGTTTCCTCGACGGCCGCCTCAAGATCCGGCACCTGGTGCTGGTGATCGCGATCGCCGAGAACGGCTCCCTGCTCGGCGCCGCCAAGGATCTGCACGTGACGCAGCCGGCGGTGACCCGGGCGCTGCGCGAGACGGAGTCGATCGTCGGGGTGGAGCTGTTCGTGCGCGGGCCGCGCGGGGTGCGGCCCACCGCGTTCGGCGAGATCCTGCTCGACCACGCACGGGCGGTGGTGAGCACCATGGCCTCCGCGCAGGACCGCATCGACGGGCTGCTGCGCGACGGCGCGGAGCCCGTGCGCGTCGGCACCAACCTCGCCGGCGCGTACGTGCTGCTCCCCTCGGCGCTCGTCCGGCTCAAGGCCGAGCACCCGACCCTCACGGCGACCGTGGTCGAAGGCCTGGGAGCCGATCTCGACGTCCGGCTCGCCCACGGCGAGGTCGACCTCCTCGTCGGCCGCCCGCCCGCCGGCACCGCGAGCCGGTTTCACCACGCGCCGCTGTACGAGGAACCCGTGGGCCTCGTCGCGCGCCGCGACCACCCGGCCATCGCCTCCGGACTGTGTTCCCTGGCGCAGTTGCAGGAGTTCCCCTGGATCCTGCCGGGCCGGCCCACCGCGCTGCGCGACGAGCTCGACGAGCTGTTCGCCCGCCACGAGGTTCCCTTGCCCCGCAACGTCATCGAGTGCTCGACGATCCTGACCATGCGCTCGATCCTGCTGCACACCGACGCGATCACGCCGCTGCCCCTGCTCATCGGCGCCGACGACGACGCCCTCGGCTACCTGCCGATCCGGCTGGAGACCGTGCCCCGCGCCATCGGCATCACCACGCTCGCCGGCCGCACGCCGTCGAAGAGCGCCCAGCTCCTCATCGGCCACCTCGTCGCCGAGGCGCAGCGGATCTCCGCGGAAATCGCCCGGCTCGATTTCGGATAATCCCAGGGGTTTATGGCCGCGGCGCCGTCGGCGGAAAACCCGGTTGACGTCCGCGGGCGCGCCGGAGAGGATGAGTCCACACCAGCGAACAAAGGGGCAGTCATGACGAACACGCGAGAGCGAGGGACGCAGCGCCGGAAGCCGGCCGCCGCGATCGTCGCCGTGTGCTCGTCCGGCCGGAAACCCTGGACTGCCAACGGCATCGCCGTCGGCTCCCCACCCTGATGTGACACTTCGTCAGGTCGAGGGAGCCGCCCGTCGGGAAACCGATCCGGGCGGCTTTCTCTGTTTCGCGCGATCGATTTACCGGTGAGCTTCCGGAGAGAGCGCGGCGGTCTCCAAAACCGTTCGCCGAAGGTTCGACTCCTTCCACCGGTGCTTCGCGCCCCCATTTTTTCGGTGGCGTGTTCTTTGAAACTTTCACAACGGAGAGACACCTTTCACGCCGCTTGCCCGCGGCGTCGCGCGGTCGTGGTGAACTCGGCGGACACGTCGGTCTTCCAAACCGAAGCAGAGGGTTCGATGCCCTCCGGCCGCTCGCAGCAGCAGTTCGCCTCTTCAGCTCACCAGGCAGAGCACCCGTCTCGTAAACGGAAGGACCGGGTTCGAGTCCCGGAAGAGGCTCGTGACGACTCGCACGGCACCCGGTGCCGCGCAAGGGGATCAGCCTCGTAAGGGCTTACTCCCCGCTTCCGGATCGCTGGCTCAACGGCAGAGCAGCCGACTCTTACTCGGCGGGTTCGGGGTTCGACTCCCCGGCGATCCACTTCGCGCCGCGGGTCCGAGCGACCCGCGGTACGAGGGCCGCTAGCTCAACCGCGCAGAGCAGCCGACTTTTACTCGGCGGGTTCAGGGTTCGACTCCCTGGCGGCCCACCCTTTCCCCTGAGGCGCACCAGGCTGCGCACCCGACTGTTACTCGGGAGGTACCAGGTTCGAGTCCTGGCAGGGGAGCTCCCCGGGAGACGCGCCGGAGCGCAGACGATCCTTGCAAGATCGCCGCGGTGGGTTCGACCCCCACGTCTTCCACTCCGCACCACCTGCCCGGCCCCGCTCGGGAAGCCCGGATTCAACCCCCGGCAAGCAGGTCTCAACCAGCCGCACCCGGCTTTGCCGCTTTGTCGACGTTCGCCGGCCGCCGAAACCCGCCCCCGGGCCAGCACCGCGTTCGCCGTAACCGCCGGAAGTGTTGGGGCGCCCTCAGTCCTGCCGGAGGTCTCGTTCGAACCAGTGGTGGGCGTAGGACTCGTCGTTGAACGCGGCGACTTCGGCGAAGCCCGCGGTTTCGTAGAGGCGCCGTGCTTCGACGAGGGCCTTGTTCGTCTCCAGCCGCAGCGTGTGCGTGCCCCGGGAGGAGGCCTCCTGCGCCAGGGAGTCGAGCAGCCGGCGGCCCAGGCCGAGGCCCCGGACCGTCGGGGAGACCCACATGCGTTTGATCTCGGCGATCCCGGTGCCGGCGTGGAGCTTGAGGGCGCCGCAGCCCACCGGGGAGCCCTGCAGGGCCGCGACGAGCAGCAGGCCCGAGGGCAGGGTCATCTCGTCGTCACTGGCCGAGATGCTCCGCGCCGGGTCGAAGCCCGCGTCGAAGCGGTCGCCGAGCTCGGTGAAGTAGGACCGCAGGCAGTAGCGGGCGTCGGGGCTACGCGGGTCGGTGATCTCGATGCGGACGAGCGAGGCCGTGACGAGGTGCTCGACGTCGGCCATGGCGCGCACCAGACGTTCGCGCTGCGCGACGGTCAGCGGAGCCAGCATCGACTCGGCCAGCTCGTCCGACGCGTGGTCGAGCAGCTCGCGCTCGGCCAGACCGGCGGCGGTGAGCTTGGCGGTGCGCACCCGCCCGTCGCGGTCGCCGGGATCCGTGGTCACCAGACCCTGCGACTCCAGCAGCCGCAGCTGACGGCTGACATACCCGGAGTCCAGCCCCAGCCGGGCGCGCAGCACCCGGATTTCCGACCCGTCCGGCCCGATCTCCGACAACAGCCGCGACAGCCCGAGCGAGCGCTCCCGCGACAAGTACGCGTCCTCCAGCGCACCCACCCGCTGCGTGACGACGCGGTTGAACCGCCGGACGGCCCCGATCTGCTCCTCCATTCTCTGACCATAGTCAGAGAAATTCGAAGAGGGCAAGTCCGGGTTCGGCAAGGGAGGCCCCGTCAGGCCACCGAATGTCTACAGTGGATAATCGTCTCCGCCGGCACACGACCGAACAAAAGCAAGCCCTGGTCCCACCCCCTGAGAACCCTTGTGCCCGCCCGGACCGGCTCCTATGGTCCGTCAGACGTCTGACGTCTGAGGAGGCAGCGGATGGTGGCGAACCGTGTCGGCGGCTCGGCCGGCCGAACCGAGCGTGACGGACCAGCGGACTCCCAGGACGACCGCGACCGGCGGGCCGACCGGCGCCACCGGTGGGTGGTCCGCGGCGGGCAGTGGGGCGTCGGCGTGCTGATCGTCGTGCTGTGGCAGCTGGCCGGGCAGGTGTTCGGGGCGTTCACGGTGAGCAGTCCGTGGCTGATCGTCCAGCGCATCGTCGAGCTGGTCACCGGGGGCACGCTCTGGCCGGACCTGGGGACCACGCTGGCGGAGACGTTCGCCGGGCTGGCGATCGGCATGGTGATCGGCGTGGCGCTGGGCGTGCTGATCGCGCCGTCGAAAACCGTCGGACGCTGGTTCTACCCGTACATCATGGCGCTCTACAGCCTGCCGCGTGTGGCGCTCGCGCCACTGTTCATCGTGTGGTTCGGGATCGGCCTGGAATCCAAGATCTTCATGGTCGTGACCATGGTCGTGTTCGTCGCCTTCTACAACACCTACCAGGGCATGCGCGGCATCGAGCCCGACCTGATCGAGATGACGCGCAGCTTCCGCGCGCCGTGGACGGCCCGGCTGCGCTGGGCCATCCTGCCCTCGATCGCGCCCTGGATCCTGACCAGCCTGCGGCTGTCGATCGCGCTGGCGCTGATCGGCGCGGTGATCGCCGAGCTCGTCGGCGCGAGCCAGGGCCTGGGCTACTACATGGGTTACGCCGCCAACGTGCTCGACACCACCGGAGTCTTCGCGGGCCTGGTGATCATCACGGTGATCGCCATGCTCGCCGAACAGCTCGTCGCGCTCGTCGAGCGACGGGTCCTGCGTCACCGCGCCACCCGCTGAGGTCCCCTCCGAAAACGTCACAGATGAGGACACCACCGATGACCAAGCTCTCCCGCATCACGGCCACCGTGGCCGCGCTCGCCCTGGCCGCGACCGCCACCGCGTGCGGCAGCTCGTCGGCCGGCAGTGGCGGCGACACCAAGACGATCCGGGTCGAGCTGTTCTGCAGCGGCCTGGCGCCCATCGCCGCCGAGCTCGCGCAGAACAGCGGGATCGCGGCGCAGAAGGGCATCACGATCAAGCCCATGTGCGTCACCAGCGGTTCCACCGCCACCAACGCCCTCATCGGCGGCAGCGCCGACGTGTTCATGGGCGACATCGGCCACGTGGTGCTGGCGCAGAAGAAGGGCGTGAAGATGCGCGCCTACGGCGTGGCCAACGACCGCTTCTCCTACCTCATGGTCGCCCGCAACGACATCGCCTCGGTCAAGGACCTCGCCGGCAAGAAGGTGGCCGTGACCGCGCCGGGCACGTTGTCGGACACCGAGATGCAGAAGGCGGCACTGGACGCGGGGCTGAACCCGAAGAAGGACCTGACCGTCGTCAGCGGCGGGGCGGGCGCGACGATGCAGGCCGAGCTCAACGGCGGCCAGGTCGTGGCCGGGATGACGAGCCAGCCCGACACGCTGCAGCTGCTGCGGACCGGGAAGTTCAAGGTTCTGTGGCAGGAACCGGACTACCACTACGTCGACATCGTCGCGATGGCCGACCAGGACTGGGTTTCCGGGCACCAGGACCTCATGAAGACCTTCCTCGCCGCGATGGACGAGGCGTCCACCCAGGCCAAGGCCAACCCGGACCAGGCCACGACGTGGATGAAGAAGCAGGGCTACAAGATCAGCGACGCCGACCTCAAGACCATCGTCACCGAGGCCATCAAGAGCGTGCCCGACGGCCTCAAGGCCCAGGACGCGGTCGTGAAGTCCTCGACGGACTTGTTGGTGCGCACCGGCTTCCTCACCGACCCGGTTCCGTCCACTCAGGACATCTTCGACTACAGCCTGTTGCCCGCGAAGTAGCCGGGAGGACCACGATGACCGAAACGCTGACGTCCTCAGTCGAGTCCACCGCGGCCACGCCGAAGCTCAGCCTGCGCGGGGTCGGGCTCGGCTACCGCACCCCCAAGGGCCGGTTCGTCGCGCTCGAGGACGTGACCCTCGACCTCGCGCCCGGCGAGTTCGTGGCGCTCGTCGGGCCCAGCGGCTGCGGGAAGTCCACGCTGCTCAAGCTGATCGCGGGCCTGCTGCCCACGACCACCGGCGAGATCCGGCTCGACGGCGCGCCGGTGCCCGAAGGCGTGCCGGAAGGCGTGGGGCTGGTTTTCCAGTCCGACGCGCTGTTCCCGTGGCGCACGGTCGCGGACAACATCCGCTTTCCCTTGGCGATCAAGGGAGTCCCGGCCGAAGAGCAACGCGCCGAGGTGCGCCGGCTGGTCGAGCTGGTCGGGCTCACGTCGTTCGAGCAGAGCTACCCCAACCAGCTCTCCGGCGGCATGCGCAAGCGCGTCGGCATCGCCCGCGCGCTGGCGTACGACCCGGACGTCTACCTGATGGACGAACCGTTCGGGCCGCTGGACGCGCAGATGCGGATCCGCCTCGGCGGCGAGTTCCTCTCCATCTGGGAGAACCTCGGCAAGAGCGTGGTCTTCGTGACCCACGACGTCGAGGAGGCCGTGGCGATGGCCGACCGCGTGCTCGTGATGAGCCGCGGTCCCGGCACGATCAAGGAGGAGTTCCGCATCTCCCTCGACCGGCCGCGGCACTTCCAGGAAGTCCGGTTCGAACCCGAGTTCCAGCGCCTGCAGCGGGCGATCTGGCGAAGCCTGGCCGAGGAGTTCGACGAGTGATCATCGACTGCCACAACCACGTACTGGCCACCGCCCTGCCGCCCGGCCACGACCGGTTCGTGCGCGAGATGCGCGCGCCCGGGCACCGGCGGGCGGGCCGGCTGCCCGCGTACCGGCCGGCCACGGACGAGGACTGGGTCGGGCTGGAGGGCGACCTGGACCCCATCGACCCGGGCACGCTCGTCGACGACCACGTGAGCGCGGGCGTGGACCGCGCGACCGTGCTGGCCGTCGCGCCCTCGACCTACACCGCCTACGGGGAACGCGGCACCATCGACCTCGGCCGCGTGACCGATGTGGACGGTCCGCTGGAAGTGGCCAAGAGCAACGACTACATCGCCTCGCTCACCCGGCGCCACCCCGAGCTGATCGGCATGAGCGCCGTGAACCCGAAGTTCCGCGGGGTCGAGTGGGCCCGCGACGAGCTGACCCGCGCCGTCGGCGAGCTGGGCCTGCAAGGGCTGAAGCTCTACCCCATGTACGACCACTACGCGCCCGCCGACCGCGACCTCGCCTTCCCGATCTACGAGCGCGCGGTCGAGCTCGGCATCGGCGTGATGGTCCACATGGGAACGTCTTCGGCCAAGGACACCGTGCTGGACTACGGCCGGCCCGGCGCGCTCGACGAGGTCGCCCGCCACTACCCCGACCTGCCGCTGCTGGTGTGCCACGCCGGGTTCCCGTGGGTCGACGAGTGCCTGGCCATGGTGGCCCGCCACGACAACACCTACCTCGACATCAGCATGTTCGCCACGAAGTCCACGCAGCGCCAGCTCTACGAATTCCTCCTGCGCGCGCAGCAGCTGGGCTGCCCGCTGTCGCGGATCTGCTGGGGCACCGACTACCCCGGCGGCGGCAAACCGGCCGTCCTGCTGCCGAAGCTCACGCTCGTCAACGACGTCGCCGACCCCGGCGCGCCGATCTCGCGCCTGGACGTGGCGAACATGGTGGGCGGGAACTGGGCGCGCTTCGCCGGGCTGACCGACTGGAGCGAGCAGGAGACGCTGGAGCAGCTGGAGGAGTGGGAACCTCGGTGGCGCGCGTCGTGACAGCTCGTGATCACCCGTCTGCCTGGCCCAGGGTGGGTTCAGGACGCGGCGTGAGGTCATTACGCTCGGAGGGTGCCGATCGACTGTGCGTGTCGGCAGCGTTGCCGTACGACGGGCCGTGAGGCCGCCCCGGGGAGGACAACCGATGGTCATGCGTGAGCCGGAGCTGACACCCGTCTCCATCCAGACGGTCGCCGCGGACTCCTACCGGCAGGCCAAGGAGCGGATGCGCGAGGCGATCACGCGCTACGCCGCCGAGGGCCGCTACCGCCTGCCGTCGGAGGAGGAGCTGAGCACCGCGCTCGGCGTCAGCCGCGCGACGCTGCGCTCGGTGCTGCAGTCGCTGCAGAAGGAAGGCCGCATCCGGCGCCTGCACGGCAGCGGCACCTTCATCAACCGCCACACGATCGGCCTCGCCGCCAACCTCGCCGAGGCCAGCCCGTTCGTCGACCTGCTCACCCAGGCCGGCTACCGCCCCGCCGTCCGCACGCTCGACCAGCACCTCATCGCCCTCGACGAGGAGCTCGCCACGTCCCTCGAGCTCCCCGCCGGCGAGCGCGCGCTCCGGATCGAACGCGTCTTCGACGCCGACGGGAAGCCCGCGGTCCACAGCGTCGACCACGTCCCCGCCACCTTGCTCGGCGAACACCCGGAGGACAGCGACCCGCGCCGCTCCACCTTCGAGTTCGTCGAAACCGACACCGGCACACCGGTCTGCTACTCCGTCGCCGAGATCCGCCCCGTCCTGCCACCCGCCGCGATCGCCACGGCGCTGGGCCTCCCCCGCACGCGTCCCGTGCTGCGCCTGCGCCACACCCACATCCGTGCCGACGAGCTCCCGGTGGCCGTGACGGTGGTGCACGTGAATGACGATTACCTGCGGTTCTCTGTGATCAGGACGTATCTGGACCAGTGAGCCGAGCGCGCAGCCGCCTTCGGCCGAGCAAGGTGAGGGGGCTCAGGCCGGGTCGAGCACGAAGTCGTACCGGACCTGCTCGCCGCGGCCGTCGTCGGTCGCGGTCGGTGCGAGGATCAGCTCGTCCTTGACCGCCATGGCGATGTCGTCTTCGACGTGGTCACTGCCCTCGAAGTACAGCTGGGTGGTGATCGTGTGGTAGCCCTCGGCCGACACCCGGATGTGCAGGTGCTCGGGACGCCAGGCGTGCCATCCCGCCGCGGCGAGCAGGATGCCCGTGGCGCCGTCGATCGGGATCTCGTAGGGCGACGGGTGAACCGTGTCGATGGCGAAGTTGCCCTCGGCGTCGGTGGTGAAGCGGGCCCGCAGGTTCCATTCGGGGATACCGGGCGCGAAGTGCGAGTACAGGCCGTCGGCGTCGGCCTGCCAGAAGTCCACCACGGCGCCCTGGACCGGTTCCCCGGCCACGGTGCGGACCTGACCGAAGAAGTGCAGCGGCGTGCCGGGCTCGCCCTCGCGCATCGGCGGGGTGCCGGCCGAACCGAGTTCGGGCGCGTTTTCGACGTAGTACGGGCCCTCGATGCTGCCGACGGAGCCCTCCCGGTCCTCGGTCGCGATCTTCTCCACCTCGTGTTCGATGAACACGTCGAGGAACAGCGGCCATTCGCCGTCCTCGCCGAGCTTGATCAGCCACGCCTTGACCGCGTGGTACTCGGCGTAGGTGAGCTGGTACTTCCGGATCACCGCGCGCAGGGCCTCCAGCGCTTCGGTCGCCATGGCGTCCACCCGGGCCGTGTCGGCGGGCGTGGCCGAACCGCGGGCGCGGTCTCGCTGCTGGAACTGTTCCGTCGCCGACGAACCGGAGTCGGCGGCGGTGGGCGTGACGACGTCAGTCATCGCATTTCCTCTCTTCGGGGGCGGGCGTCGGCCTTGACGCCCGTTGCGGGTGCCGGTCCCGGCATCGGGACCGGGTGGGCCTAGGCGGGAACCGGGCTGCGTTTCTCGACCAGCACCGAGATCGTGGCGACGCCGAGCCCGAGGAGCGCGAGGCCGGCGGCGACGACGTTGGGAGCGGTCAGTCCGAAGCCCAGGCTGATCGCCAGGCCGCCGAGCCAGGCGCCCAGGGCGTTGGCCAGGTTGAACCCGGCGTGCATGGAGCCGGCGGCCAGGTGCGGAGCGCCGGCCGCGCCGTCGATGATGCGCAACTGGGCCGAGGGAACCAGGGAGAACGTGGTGACGGCGAAGAGAAAGAGCACGATCGCGGCGCTGACCGGGTGATGCATCGCCGGCACCAGAGCCAGCGCGATCACGATGTCGGCGACCAAGGCGCCCCGGATCGTCCGCATCGGGTTGAGGTCGGCCAGGCGCGCGCCGATCGCGTTGCCGGCCGTCATCCCGACGCCGAACATCGCGAGCAAAAGCGTGACCGCGGCGGCGGGATAACCCGCGACGTCGGTGAGCATCGGGGCGATGTAGCTGTAGCTGGCGAAGAGCGTCGCCCCGCCGAGGACGACGATGAGCAGGGTCAGCCAGACCGGGCGCCGTGCGAGAGCACGGAATTCGTCGGCCAGCCGGGGCCGGCCGCCCTCGGGACGAAGATCCGGGACCACGAACCGGATCGCGAACGCCGAGGCCAGGCTGATCACGCCGACCACCGCGAGCGTCCACCGCCAGCCGAGCAGCTGCCCGAGCAGGGTGGAGAGCGGGACGCCGAAGATGTTGGCCACCGTCAGGCCGGCGAACATCGTGGCCATCGCCCGGGCCCTCCGGTCCGGCTGCGCGAGCGAGCCGGCGACGATGGCCGCGATGCCGAAGTAGGCCCCGTGCGGCAGCCCGGACAGGAATCTCCCCAGCAGCACGAGCGGGTAACCCGGCACGATCGCGGTGAACAGGTACGCGGCGCCGTAGAGCGCGATCATGACGATGAGGGCCCGCCGCCGGGGCAGCCGGGTCGCGGCGGCGATGAGCAGCGGCGCCCCGACGACGACGCCGATCGCGTACGCCGAGACGAGGTGGCCGGCTTCGGGGATCGACACCCGCAGATCGTCGGCGACCTGCGGAAGCAGACCCAGAATGCTGAACTCGCCCGTACCGAGGGAAAACGCCCCCAGTGCCAGCACGAGCAGCGCGACGCGCACCGAGCGCACGTTTTCCCCTTTCCCATCACGAATCTCGGACCACGGTGTCGTGGACCGGCGACGCGGGCGGATTCGCCATCCGCCCGAACGCTGCTCAGCCGGCGGCGATGGCGTCGATCTCGATGCTGATCCGGTCGTCGAAAAGCCGGGCGACACCGATGAACGTGCTCGCGGGGACGTGGCCGGGATCGACCCACCGGTCCCGGACTTCCCGGAACGTGCGCAGCTTGTCCGCGTCGAGATCGGTCACGTACACGTTGATCCGCACGAGATCGTCGAACGTGACACCGGCGGCCGTCAAAGCGCGGTCCAGCTCCTTCAGGACCAGCTCGACGCCTTCCTCGAAGCTCTCGGGAGCCCCGCCGCCTTCGGGGAACCCGACCGCCCCCGAGATGAAGACCAGATCACCGGCCGCCACCCGGACGCTGTCGGAGATTCCCGGGATCTTCGGCGCTTTGACCCTGGTGATGCGTTCTTCGGACATCGGTCCGCCTTTCCGTGATCGATCTTTGCGTCTTCCCGTGCCGGTCTCAAATGACCGGAAGCACGACCCTGGCTTCCTTTTCGAGGCCGAGCAGGATTTTTCCGTAAGCGTCGAGCCCGGTCGCCGGCAAAGTGTGCGCGTGGCTCGCCGCCGTGGTCTGGTCGCGCCAGAATCGCTGCACCAGGCTCGACTCGGCGAACCCGCTCGATCCGTGCGCGAGAACGAGTGCCCCGACCGCCTCGGTGACGCATTCCACCGCGTAGCCGATCTTTCCCCGGACCCCGACGCGCTCGGGGAATCCCGGATATTCGCCGGCCTCGGCCCAGGAATAGAGCTGCTGCCCGATTTCCCTCGCCAAGAGCTCGGCGGTGTCCAGCAGCAGAGCCGCGCGAGCCGTCGTCAGCTGGAAACCCACCGAGTCCGCCTGACGCGTGTACCCGGAATAAGCGATTCCCCGCGTCGACGCTTTCCCGACCACCGTGTCCAGGACAGCTCGCCCCATTCCCAGGTGCGGGCCGACCAGCTGCAACGCCAGGGCCGGCACGAACGCGGGTTTGTAGGACGCCTCGGGGTTCACCCCGGATCCCGGGTACTTTCCTTCGACCGCCTCGGCGAGCGGGAACACCCGGTGGTCGGGGACGAAGACGTCGGTCGCGACCTGGGTGTCGCTGCCCGTCCCCTTCATCCCGGCGACGAACCACGTGTCTTCGATCCGCAGATCGGCGGCCGGGATGAGGCCCATGGCCGCGCCGACCGTCTCACCCCGGTCGTCGACGAGCGGCATGCCCAGCAGCGACCAGTCCGCGTGGTGCGAACCGGTTCCGTAGCTCCAGCGCCCGGTCACCCGGTATCCCCCGTCGACCTTTTCCGCGGTCGAGGTGGGCGGCAGCACCAGTGAGATGACGGCGTCCGGGTTGTCCGCCCACACGTCTTGCTGCGCCTGCAGCGGCAGCAGGCCGACCACCCAGGATCCCGAGTTCACGACCCCGTAGATCCACGCGGCGGCGCCGTCGCCGTACCCGATCTGCCGCGACACCGCGGTCGACTCGACCGAGTTGGCGGCGTATCCGCCGAAGCGGGTCGGCACGGAAACGCGAAACGCCCCGGCTTCGCGCAGGCCGTCGACGACGCGCTGCGTGAGCTGCCTGCCCGCTTCCGCCTTGGCGCCGTCCTCCCGAAGGATCGGTTGCAGCGCCTCGATGTTGCGGACAACGGTGTCGATCTCAGGGGAAAGCCGGGACTCGCTCATGGGTCGATGCCCTCTCGGGAAAACAGGCGGGGAACCGCTCGACAGATGTGGCTAAGTGGCATAGCCACATTGACTTTAAGAGTGCGCCCACAACCCAGTCAAGGAGCCTGTCCGCCCCACCCGGACACCCCGGCCGCTCCCGGCGAGCGCGCGCCGATCGGCGATCCGGGGCCGGCCGAAAGTCAGCGGTGAAGCCAAAGTGCGCGCCGCCTGCACGCAAGGTCAGCGCGAAGCCGCCAGTCTCGCCCGTCGCCGCACGTGACCGGGATCAGCGCTTCAGGCTCGACTCGATCGCCTCGTTGAGGTGCTCGGCCATCCGCTGGTGGTGGGCGGCAACTGCCTTTCGCGCCGCTTCCGGATCACGGTCGAGCACCGCGCGCGCGATCGGCTCGTGCAGCGCCCGCTGCTCCTCGGCGCCGGTGGTCTCGAGCCACGACGGCGCGGACTCGGTGTCCACCCACTGCTGGAACTCGAAGGAAAGAACGGCCGTGTGCACGCTCTCGTACATCGCCGCGAGGTAGGGGTTGCCGGAGCTGCGGACCACCGTCGCGTGGAAGACCGTGTCGGCCGCGATCCACTCCGACATGGTGCCCGCAGACGACGTCAGCCGTGTCAGGGCCGAGAGCACCTCGGCGCGTTCCTCGGGATCGGGCGCGGTCGTCCGCCGCGCCGCCTCCTCGACACCGAGCGTCTCCAGCCAGAGGCGCAGCTGCATCAGGTCGCCGACCGAGCGGCGGTCCAGGTCGAGCATCAGGTTGACCGAGGCGGTCACCATCGACTCCGGACGGCGCACGACGTAGGCCCCGGAGCCTCGCCGGATCTCGACCAGCCCCATCAGCGACAGGCTCCGCAGGGCCTGGCTCACCGTCGGCCGGCTCGCGGCGAAGCGCTCGGCGAGCTCGCGTTCCGAGGGCAGCCGGGCCCCCTCCTCCACGTCCTCGCTGATGATCAACGCGCGAATCCGAGCGGCGACTTCGTCGGCGAGGCGGGTGGTCGGCAGCGGCGTGATGCCCTCCAGCGGCACCGGCGACGCGCGCCGCCGGTACGGGCGCTTCGGCGAAGGCTCGCTCACTTTTCTCCTCCCTGCGGGCCGGGACCCACGAGTCCTGCGGCTGTTGACAGTACCGCTCAATGACCCTCAGTATGTGGCATAGCCAATTGGCCACTTTTCCACTTCGCACGGGAGCCGTGATGCCAGCACCGCTGCACTTCTCAAGCCCCGGGGCGGCGTGGTCGGTGCGCGACCCGGCCGAACTCGCGCTGCGGATCCGCCTCCAGGCCGTCCGGATGGTGGCTCCGCAGGGGTTCGGCTATCTGGGGCAGGCCTTGTCCGCCGCGGAACAGGTCGCCGCGGTGTTCGCCGCCGCCCGCCCCGGCCGCGACCGGCTCGTCTGTTCCCCGGGCCACTACGTCATCGCGCCCTTCGCGGCGGCGACCGCGCTGGGGCTGCTGACCGAAGAGGCGGCGGCGACGTACGGGCGCAACGGCTCGGCGATCGAGGCCATCGGCACCGAGCGCTCACCGGTGGTGGACTACACCTGCGGCTCACTGGGACAGGGCCTGTCGGCGGCGGCCGGGTTCGCGTTGTCCGACCGGCTCCGCGGCGCCGACCGGCGGACCTACGCACTGGTCAGCGACGGCGAGCTGGAAGAGGGACAGCTCTGGGAAGCCGCGATCTTCGCCGCACACCACCGGCTCGCGTCGCTCACCGTCCTGCTCGACGCGAACAACTCGCAAGTCGACGGCCCCGTCGACACCATCACGACGCTCGAGCCGATCGCCGGCAAGTGGACGGCTTTCGGCTGGCACGCCGTGGATCTCGACGGCCACGACGTCGAGGCCGTGCTGGCCGCCCTGCGCGCGGCCGAGGCCGACGACCGCCCGAGCGTGCTGGTCTGCCGCACCTCCACCGGGCACGGCCTCGACTGCCTTCCCGACGACGCGGACGGCCATTTCATCAAGCTCCCGCCCGAGCTGGCCGAGGCCGCCGAGGCGGAGCTCACCGCGAAGCTGGAGGCCCACAGTGCGTAAGCCGCCCTACCCGATCGAGCTCAAGCCCTACGGCCGCGCGCTGCTGGCCCTCGCCCGCCGCCGCGAGGAAATCCTTTGCCTCAGCGGAGATCTCACGCGGCAGACCGAGATCGACCTGTTCCGGGCCGAGCTGCCCGGGCGGTTCATCCACGCCGGCATGGCGGAGGCGAACATGATGGGACTCGCCGGCGCCCTCGCCCGCGAAGGACACCTCCCGTTCGTGCACACCTTCGGCGTGTTCGCCACGCGCCGGCCCTACGACCAGATCGCCAACGCGATCGCCTACCCGAACCTCCCGGTGCGGATCATCGGGTTCATGCCCGGGGTGTCCACTCCCGGTGGCCCGAGCCACCAGGCCATCGACGACGTCGCCCTCATGCGGGCGCTGCCGAACATGACCGTCCTCGACGTGGCCGACGCCGTCGAGGTCGCTCAGGTCGCCGAGGCCATTGTGGACCTTCCCGGCCCGGTCTACGTCCGGCTCAAACGCGGTGAGGTCCCGGTCGTCTTCGACGACGACCACGTCCTCGACACCACGCGGGCCGCCGTCCTCGCCGAAGGCAGCGACCTCGCCCTGATCGCCGGCGGCATGATGCTCGCGGCCGTTCTCGGTGCCGCACAAGCCCTCGGCGACGCCGGCGTCTCCGTCTCGGTGGTGAACGTCCCGGTGATCAAGCCGCTCGACACCGCCACGATCCTGGGTGCCGTCGCCGGCGCGAAGGGGGTCGTCACCGCCGAGAACCATTCGGTCATCGGCGGGCTCGGCTCCGCCGTCGCCGAGGCGATCGCCGAAGCCGGCCTCGGCCGGCCGCTGCGCCGGGTCGGCATCCTCGACACCTTCGCGGAGGGATCGCTCACGGCCCCCTACCTGTTCGACAAGTACGGCCTGTCGACCCAGCACGTCATCGACGCCGCCTGGTCGGCGCTCGCCCGGCCCGGCCCGGCTCCGCGGGCGCCCGTCACCGAGGCCGAGACCGGCGAGTACTCGCCCGTCTGACCCACCGCCCGGCCCGAACCACCGCAGCACACCGCACGGAGGTACCTTTCCCATGCCCACCAACGATTCTTCGCCGTCGCCGGCCACGGGATCGCCCGCGTTCTACCACGCGAGCGAAGGCCCGACGCCGATCGGCTCGCCCGGTGCGACCGGCACCGTCGACTGGGAACGCCGCGTGGATCCCGACCGCCTGCGCCACGCCCGCCTGGCGCGCGCCCTTGCCGAGCTGGAGAAATCGTCGCTCGGCGCGCTGATCCTGTTCGACATGAACAACATCCGCTACGTCACCGGGACCCACATCGGCAACTGGGCGCGGGACAAGTACTTCCGCTGCGTGCTGCTGATGCGCGGGCAGGACCCGATCCTGTGGGACATCGGCTCGGCCGCGAAAACCCACCAGATGTTCGCGCCCTGGCTGCCCACGGGGAACTGGCGGGCGGGCGTCTCGACGTGGCGCGGCGCGGTGCCGACCGACGTGGGCATCGAAGCCGGCAACGCCAAGCGGCTGGCCGACCTCCTGCGCGAGCACGGTCTCGCGGACGAGCCGGTCGGCGTCGACGTCGTCGAGCTGCCGGTGCTGCGCGCGCTGGAACGCGAAGGCCTGCACGTCGAGGACGGCCAGGCATTGTTGCTCGACGCCCGCGCGATCAAGTCGGCCGACGAGATCGCCCTGCTCGACCACGCGGCCGCTCTGGTCGACGGCGCCTACGAGGAGCTCTACCGCACCCTGCGGGCCGGGATCCGCGAGAACGACTGCGTCGCGCTGGTCAGCCGGTACCTCTACGAGAACGGCTCCGAGGAGGTCGAGGCCGTCAACTCGATCTCCGGTGAGCGCTGCAGCCCGCACCCGCACGTGTTCTCCGACCGCCTGATCCGGCCCGGCGACACCGCGTACTTCGACATCATCCACAGCTTCAACGGCTACCGCACCTGCTACTACCGCACGATGAACGTGGGCAGCGCGACCGCGGCGCAGCGAGCCGCCTACGCCCGTGCCCGCGAGTACATGGACAACGCGATCGCCGAGGTGCGGCCGGGCGCCAGCTCCACCGACATCGTCCGGCACTTCCCCGCCGCCCAGGAATTCGGCTTCGCCACGGAGGAAGAAGCGTTCGGCCTGCAGTACTGCCACGGGATCGGGCTCGGGCTGTGGGAACGGCCGCTGATGAGCCGCTACCACTCCTTCGAGCACCCGATCGAGCTCGTGGAGGGCATGACCTTCGCGATCGAGACGTACTGGCCGACCCTGGACGGCTCCGCGGCCGCGCGGATCGAAGAGGAGCTCGTGGTCACGGCCGACGGCTGCCGGCTGCTGACCCGCTTCCCCGCCGACCAGCTCTACGTCGCGGGCACCCGTTACTGGACCGGCGTCGAGCTGCCGGCGGCCGGCGGCACGCACTGAACCAACCCGCCCTCCGGGGCGGTCGGCACCCCTCCACTGGACCAGCGGCGCCATCGAACAGTTCGAGCAGGGAGACATCAATGACGACGTCAGGCCCCACCGTCTCGGCGAAGCAGGACACACCGAGCCGGGAAGAATTGATCACCCGCGCGGACGACCTCCGGTCGCTGCTGTGGGAAGCCGCACCCGAGGCCGACCGCACCCGGAGGGTGGCGGACAAGACGTTCCAGGCCATCCGCGACGCCGGGCTCACGCGCTTGCTCGTGCCCCGCCGGTTCGACGGGTACGACTCGGGCATGCGCACCTTCCTCGAGGTGACGATCGCGCTGGGCCGCGGCTGTGGCTCTTCGGCGTGGGTCACCGGGGTGCTCAACACGGGCAACTGGCTGGCCGCGAGCTACTCCGACCAGGCGCAGGCCGACGTGTGGGGCGAGAACTCCGCCGCGACGACGGCCGGCGTGCTGGCGCCGACCGCCGAAGCGAAGGTCGTCGACGGCGGGATCGTGCTCACCGGCAAATGGGGGTACGCCTCCGGGTCGAACCACTGCGACTGGGTCAGCGTCTGCTACCCCGGCACCTCTCCCGACGACCCGGGTATGCAGCTCGCGCTCGTGCCCGTCCAGGACGTCACGCTGGAGGACACCTGGTTCGTCTCGGGGATGCGCGCGACGGGCAGCAACACGGTCGTCGCCCACGAGGTCTTCGTTCCCGCGCACCGGTTGCGCCCGTTGACGCCGTTGTTCACCGGCGCCAACGCGACCGGTGGTGCCGGCCTGAGCGGGCGCGCGAGCCTGGCCGGCCTGTTGTCGCTTTCGCTCGCCGGGGCTCAGCTCGGACAGGCCGAAGCCGCACTCGACTATGTCCTGGAGAAGGCACCCAAACGCTCGATCACGACCACGGTCTACGGCTCCCAGTCCGAATCCGTCGGTTTCCAGATCGACGTCGCCGAGGCTTCGAGCATGATCATCGCCGCGCGCGAGATCACCCGGCAGGCCGCGGACATCCTCGACGACTACGCGGCCAAGGCCGAGCTTCCCCCGGAGACGGTCCGGACGCAGCTGCGCGTGAACCTGGCCTGGGCGGCCCGGCAGGCGTTCCTGGCCGTCGACCTGCTCATGTCTGCGCACGGATCCTCGGCGTTCGCCGAGGTGAACCCGCTGCAGCGGATCTGGCGCGACGCCGGCATCGCCTCCCGGCACGCCGCCTTCTTCCGCCGGGTCACCCAGGAGCTGCACGGCAAAGCCCTGCTCGAGAAGAACCCGTCCGCGATCAGCTTCCTCGTCTGAAAGGACACCCGACTGTGATCGACATCCACGCGCACTGGTTTCCCCCGGCGCTCACGAAGGAGTTCACCCGCGTCGGCAACCTGAAGGTCTGGCCCGAACACCGGCCCGAGCTGGCCGGCCGCGCCGAGGAGCTCGCGGCCGACGGGGTGCGCCTGCAAGTGGTGGGGCTCGGCCACAACCAGCCGTACCACACCGACTCCGCTGTCTCCGTGCACTGCGCACGCTTCGCCAACGACCTCTACGCGACCATGGCGGCCGATTTCCCGGGCCGGTTCTCCGCGTTCGGCGCGGTCCCGTTGCCGCACCCGGAGCACGCGGTCGCGGAAGCCGTGCGCTGCCTGGACGAGCACCGCTTCGCCGGCATCGGCATCGGCACCACCGCGCTCGGCCGTTCGCTGGACGACCCGGCCTTCGCGGAGCTGTGGGCCGAACTGGACCGCCGCCGCGCGGTCGTTTTCGTGCACCCCGTCGGCACCCCGGACACGTTCTCCACCGGGCTCGACGCGTTCATGATGGGACCGAAGTACGGCGGCCCCATGGAGGCCACGCTCGCGACGACCCGGCTGGTCGTGTCGGGCGTGACCCGCCGGTACCCGAACATCCGGTGGATCATCGCGACCATGGGCGGCTCGATCGGCTACCTCTGGCGGCGGTTCGAGGAAATCACCGAAACCCTCCACCAGGACGAATGGCTGGCGACGAATCCCCGTCAGGAGCTCAAGAAGCTCTACTACGACACGACCCTGACCGACGACCCCGCCGCGATCAAGCTCTTCGCCGACTCCTTCGGCGCCGACCGGCTCGTCCTCGGCACCGACGCACCCCGCGTCCGAGCCGGCGACTGGGCCGACCGCATCAAGGCCGTCCCCGGCCTCGACGACCACCAGCTGCGCGCCGTCCTGAACGACACCGCGGCCTCGCTCGGCATCGGCGCGTAGCCGGCGGGAACCGGGCGCACCGGCTGTGGATGAACGCGCGAGCCCGGCTTGTGCTTCCGCGGCTGCGGCCAGGAAGCACGCATGGGTCGATCCGCGACCAACGAAAGGAGAACTCCGATGCCCGAAGACGTGCAGGAGCGGTTTCGCGAGGTCATGGCGCACGTGGCCACGCCGGTGTCCGTCGTGACCGGGTTGAGTGACGGCGGAAGTCCCTACGGCAGCACCGTCAGCGCGTTCTCGTCGCTGTCGCTGCGGCCGCCGATGGTGCTGGTGTCGCTGATCAAGGCGTCGCGGCTGCTGGCGGTGATCCGGGAGACGGGCCGGTTCGGGCTGAACGTCCTCGGTTCGTCGCATTCCGCGCTGGCCCGGACGTTCGCGACCAGCCGCACGCCCGAGGAGAAGTTCGCAGGCGTCGAGTGGGGAGTCGACCACGGCGTGCCGCGGTTTGCGGGTGCGCTCGGCTGGCTCGCGTGTTCCGTGGAGCAGGAGGTGGAGGGCGGCGACCACATCGTCGTGTTGGGGTCCGTCCTCGCGGTGTCGGGGTGGGCCGGGGAGCCTCTCACGTACCACCGTCGTTCGTTCGGCACGCACGTGACGCTGGATCGCTGACGCACCGATCACACCGCCGGCCGGAAACCGCTGCGGTGGAACACCAGCGGCGCGGCATCAGCGGCGTGGGCCGCCGAGTGCAGGCGGAGCAGGACGAGCGTGTGGTCGCCGGCGGCCACCGCGCGTTCGATGGTGGTGTCGAACCACGCGACGCCGTCGTCGAGGGTGATGGCGCCGTCGGCCGTGGTGGTGAGGGGGAGGCCGGTGAAGCGGCCTTCGGCGGGGCCGGCGAGCTGCCGGGCGACGGCGCCGTGGTGGCCGGCGAGGACGGTGACGCCCAGGCGGGGCGCGCGGCGCAGCGCGGGCCACGTGCGCGACGCGGTCGCGACCGAGAAGGAGACCAGCGGCGGCGCGAGCGAGACCGACGTGAACGAGCTCGCCGCGAGACCGACAGCGCGGCCGCCGACCGACGCGGCGATCGCCACCACGCCGGTCGGGAAGGCGCCGAACGCGGCGCGCAGCAGGGTGGGGTCGAGCCCGGGCTCACCAGGCACTGGACTCGACCGAGATCACCGGCACCAGTTCGTTGCCGAGGGTTTCGAGGAAGCTGACGACCTCGGCGGCGACGGAGCGGTGCTGCCGGTCGTTGAGCACGTCGTGGTGGGCGCCGCGGACCACGGACAGGCGGGCGCGCGGCGCGGACTTCACCGTGCGGGCCAGCGTTTCGCGGTCGGCGAGCGGGTCTTCGTCGCCGATGAGGACAAGCTGGGGCAACGGAGGGGCCGCCCGGTAAGCCGCGCGAAGCAGCGCGTCGGGCACCGGAGTGGCCAAGGCGCCGCGCTGGACCGCCGGCTGTGCGTCGAGCACCCCGTTCGTGCCGCACCGGGAGGAGAACCCGGACCCGGAGAACGAAGCCGTCGTGGTGATCGCCCGCACGACACAGGAGGCCATCGTGGTCAACCTGGCCGAGCTCGACTGGTCACGGGTGCGGATCGGCGAACCACACTGACAACGCGAACGCGGTGGGTCCCGCCGCGCTGTTGACCACGAGTGCGATGGCGGCGAACAGCCGCTCGTTCTCGGCGCGCAGGTAGAGGTAATCGGCGGTGCTGACCAAGAAATCGCCGTGACGGGTGACCATGAGGTAGCCGTGAGGAGTGACCTCGGGTACGCCGTGGGGCACTCGCGGCGCGGCGAGCACGGCGACGACGGCACCACCGGCGATCGCGGCCAGAGCTCCCCACCGCAGCAGGGCGGGGAGCTTCCGCCAGAGGTGGCGGGCCATCGTCGAGGCGGGCACCTCCGGACGGTTGAGCGCGAGTTTCGCGGCGGCGATCCCGACCACCACGAAGATCCCGGCAACGGCCGCGAACAACACCTGCTGCGGCAGGTGCGGCGCTCCGGGCGTCAGCGAATCGACGACACCGACGACAGTGGCGACCGCCGCGAGGCCGCACCACAGCGCGATCACCCGCACGGGTCAGGCCAGGACACAGTCGCCGCATTTCGGGCCGTCGTGGTTCGGCGCGGCGCGGTAGATGAGGCAGCAGCTGCGGCGGCGGAAGCGGCCGTCCTCGTGGGTGGCGGTGTCGGCGAGGACCGGCAGGGCTTCCAGGCGGTCGCGGAAGCGGTGGATGTCGTCCGTCCACTCGGGACGCTCTCGGCGGAGCATCGTGACGGCGCCGTTGAGGGCGGAGGCGACGTTGCCGCGGCGGATGGTCGCCGAGAGCGAAAACCCGGCGAGAGCCTGGTCCAGCCGGCGCAACGGTCCACTCAGGACCCGGTCGTCGAAGAGCGCGACCAGGTCGTCGTCCACAGCATCGGTTTCGGGCAGCGAAAGCGGAACCGCGCCGCCGGTCGTCGGCTGCCACCAAGCGGTGGAGAAGTCGGGGACGACGCCGGCGCCCACGGCGAGTGCGAGGGCGGGCGACAGGAGGCGCGCCGCGAGGCCCAGGTGGGTCACGGAAGCGGCGACCCGGAGCTCCACGTCGCCACCCCCGGCGGCGAGCACGGCGCGGACCTGCGTCACGCGCTCGCGCAGCACGGGTCCGTCGTCGAGGACTTCGGAGAGCGGACGCCACGGCGCGGCGGGCTCGTCGCCCGCGGCGTGCGTGTCGAAAGCGAAGAACGGGTTCACACCGCGACGGCGACCGGCAGGCAGATGGAGGCCGACGGGCAGGAGGTGTTCAGCCTGGCCATGTCCGGTTCTCCTTCGGGATGACGCGTCCCTTGCCGGTGGAACAGGTGACGGCTCCTCGACCTGACTCGCCCACCGGGTACACGATGGGCTCACAGTGGCGCGACCGTGCCGGACTCTCACCGGCTTCTCGAAGCCGTGGCGCGGCCAGAACGGTACGGCGGCGTCGGCGGGCCCGTCAATCACCTGGCACCGCGGCGGACTTCGGTTCGTCCCTCGTTGCCCGGTTCGGGCCGCTGCCCGAGACGGAAACGCATCCGGCAGACCACCGCGTCGGAGCGGCGGCGCAGGGCGCGGGCGAGCACGGCGCCGCGGCGGTTCTGCAGGATGCGCTGCCACGGGTGGTCCGGCTCGACTTCCGCGATGAGGACGAAGACGTGGCAGCCGGAGTGGCCGCGCAGGTGCTCGACGAGGGGCTCGCCCAGCCGCCGGCGTTCGTCGTACAGCTGCACGAGCGGCACGCCGGGGTGCCAGAGGTCCCAGGACGCCACGAACTCCCGCGCCGCGGCCTCCTCGCCCGGGTGGGTCACGTGGACGGCTTCGACGCGCTCGCCCAGCGAAAGGGCGGCGGCGAGCGCGTCGCGCGTCAGGCGGGACAACGTGTGCACGGGCACGACGACCAGTGACCGGTTCGGCCGCGGCGGGGGCGGGGTGCGCCCGAGCCCGAGCCGGTCGCCGATGCGACGGTAACTGCGGTGCACCCACTCCATGCCCGCGACGAGCAGCGGCAGCGCGACGACGATGAGCCAGCCGCCTTCGCCGAACTTCGTCGCGGTGACCACGATCGCGGCGATGCCGGTGAGCAGCGCGCCGAACCCGTTGAGGACGGCTTTGCCGCGCCAGCGTGGCGGGCGAATGCGCAACCAGTGCCGCACCATGCCGATCTGCGAGAGGGTGAAGCCGACGAAGACGCCGATCGCGAACAGCGGGACGAGGGTGTTCGTGTCGCCGTTCGCGACGACGAGCAGCAGCGCCGAGGTGATCGCCAGGAAGCCGACGCCGTAGCGGTAGACCTGGCGTTCGGCGCGCAGCGCGAAGACGTGGGGCAGGTTGTTGTGCTTCGCGAGCAGCTGGGCCAGCACCGGCAGCCCGCCGAACGACGTGTTGGCGGCCAACGCGAGCAACACCACGGTGGAGAACTGCACCAGGTAGAACCCGAACCCGTTGCCGAGCGACGCGGTGGTGACCTGCGAGAGCACGGTGACGCCGTCGACGGGGTGGATGGCGAACTTCCCGATCAGCACCGCGATCCCGATGAGCATGACGGCCAGCAGCACGCCGAGCGCGATCTCGGCCCGCTGGGCCCGGCGCACCCGCGGCCGGCGGAACGACGGCACGGCGTTGGCGATCGCCTCCACGCCGGTGAGCGCGGCGCAGCCGTTGGCGAACGCCTTGAGCAGCAACAGGATCCCGACGGTCTGCAGGCTGACCCCGGGCGCCGGCGCGGCGACGGCCGCGGCGGGCCCCGTGCGGACCAGGCCGACCACGACGACCGTGAGGATCGACCCGACGAACACCGCCGTGGGCACGATGAACGCTCGCGCGCTCTCCGCGATTCCGCGCAGGTTCACGCCCGTCACCAGCGCCAGCACCCCGAGGCACAGCCACAGCGTGTAGGGCAGCAGCGCGGGCACGGCGGACGTCAGGGCCGCCACGCCGGCGGCCACGGACACCGCGACGTTGAGCACGTAGTCGACGATCAGCGACGCGGCCGCGACCAGCGACGCGCGGCGGCCGAGGTGGACCCGGCTCACGCCGTACGCGCCGCCGCCGTCCGGGAACGCGGCGATCACCTGCCGGTACGACAGCGTCAGGACCCCGAGCAGCAGCGCGATCGCGAGCGTGACCGGCAGCGTGAACCCCAGCCCGCTCCCGCCCGCGACGGCCAGCACGATCACGATCGCTTCGGGGCCGTACGCCACCGACGCCATCGCGTCCAGGGACAGGGCGGCCAGCCCGCCGACGACGGAAAGCCGGTGCCGCTCACCACCACTTTCGGCGGCGTCGCCGGTCTCGCTGCTGTCGCTGGCGGGAAGCGTCGTAGTCACACCGCACAGATTGGGATTCACCCGTCCGGCCGGTGCTCGTCGTTGACGCTTCCTTGACGGTCCTTTCCGCCAAGTGAACGGGCACCTGATGCGTGGCCGCCCACGGTGTTCAGCGGCCCCTCGGCCGCTGGGAGTCTGCGCCTCGATGGTGAGTGGCTCTCCCTCCTGGAGAAAGGGCCGCCGGCCCGGTATTCGTGGAGAGGGACAACCGGTCTGCTACTTGAGCGAATCTGCCGAGGTCAAGATGGACTACCGAACGGTCATCACCCGGGTTCTCGACGGCTGGAAGGACGGCGTCGACGCGCACCGACCTGACGAGGTCGCGAACTACTTCACCGAAGACGCCCTCTTCCAGGGCGCGCACCCCGGCTATTCCGTCGGGCGGAAAGGCGTCGAGGAATACTACGAAGAACAGCCCGTCGGATTGACGGTCGTTTACGAGATCCGGGAAATCCGCCCCCTCGCCCAGGGCGTGCTTTCCGCCTACGTCGATCCGGTGTTCACCCGCCCCGACGGCACCGAGCTCCGGTTTCACCTGACCGTGATCCTGCTCCAGCAGGCCGGGGGCGACTGGTTGATCAGCCACTACCACGTGTCCAGGATCGTGGAATGACGGTCGGGGACATCTGTCCCTTGTGGATTCGAAGAGAACGCCCCGGGGCCGCGGACGAACGAATGTCCGCGGCCCCGGTTGCGGCGTCGGTCAGTGACCCGCGCTCTGGCCGCCGTTGACGTTGAGGATCTCACCGGTGACGAACGACGCGTTTTCCAGGTACAGCACGCCTTCGACGATGTCGCTGACCTCGCCCATGCGGCCCAGCGGGTGCAGGCCGGCGCGCTCGGCGTAGGTCTCGGGCGGGTTCAGCGCCGTCTTGTGGATCCCCGGGGCGACGGCGTTGACGCGGATCCCGCGCCCCGCGTATTCCACGGCCAGGGACTTCGTCACCGCCTGCAGGCCGCCCTTGGTCAGCATGGACACCGACGCCGGCACCACCGCCACCGGGTGGTCCACGAAGCTGGTCGTGATCTGCACGATGTGCCCGCCGCCCTGTTCGAGCATGTGCGGCAGCACCTTGCTGGTGACGGCGAACCAGCCGCCCAGGTTCACCGACACCAGCCACTGGAAGTCCTCGGCCGTGAACTCGGTGAACGGCTTCGCCGCGAACACCCCGGCGTTGTTGATCAGCGTGTCGATCCGGCCGAACCGCTCGATCGCCGCGGCCACGACCCGCTCCGACGTCGCCGGGTCGGTGAGGTCACCCGCCACCGCCACCACGCCGGCGTCACCGGACTCCTCGACCGAGCGCGCCGTGGCGACCACCGCGTAGCCCAGCTTGCGGTACCCCTCCACGATCCCCGCACCGAACCCCTGCGACGCGCCGGTGACCACGGCCACCTTCTGCCCGCTGTTGCTGCCCATCATTTCCGTCCTCAGGTAGTAGACCGGTTGTCTACGACCAGGACTACGCCGCGCCCGCGGGCCCGGCCAGAAGACAAAAACACCCACCAGCGAGGCGGAAGCTCCCACGGCAGCGGCAACCGGCCGGCGACCCGGATCCCGTCCGGGCGGCCGGCCCGTGTGGACGGTCGTTACTCCTTGCCCTTGACCGCGGAGGCCGCTGCCGTCACCTGCTCGGCGCTGTCGCCGTCGACCTTCTCCTTCGTGACTTTCGCCGCGTGCAGGAGGGCCTTGTCGACCTCGACGACCCAGCGTTCCTCGAAGAGCGCGACGATCCCCGAGCTGTCCGGTGGCAGCGTGTCCTCCACCTCGGCTTTGATCGCCTTCTTCTCCGCGTGCGACAGCAGCCCGCCGAGCCCGCCGCCGAGGCCGGCACCCACCAGCGCGCCGGCGAGCAGCGACGGCGGGAAGATCAAGCCGACGACCGCGCCGCCGACGGCGCCCCAAGTGGCGCCCTTGCGGGTGGTGTGGAAGTCGTCGTCGACGTGGATCTTGCCGTCGCCGTGGCGGCTGACGAGGATCAGGCCCTTGACCTTGATCACGTCCTCGTGGGCCAGCTGCTTGAGCGCGGCCCAGTCACCGCGGGCCGCGTCCGGGTCCGAGTAGGCGGCGATGTACAGGTCGACAGGCGCGTCGTTGTGCGAGGCCATGGCCGGTCTCCTCCCGAGTTGCTCGGCCGCGAGCATGCCGTCATCCGGCCGCCCGGCACCTCACCCGCACCGGGTGGGATCACGAAGGCGCCGGCGAAACCGGTTTCGCCGCCGCGCGTTCTTCGGCGGCGTAGGCCTCGGCTTCGGCGTTCGCGCGGTAGTCGGCGGTCTCGCGCTGCAGCCGCCGGCGCACCGCGGGCTGCTGCGCCAGCGCGATCGCGAACACCGTCAGCAGCACCCACATCACGACGCAGCTCAGCACGATCGCGATCGCCGGCAGCACGACCGCGTCCAGCCGTTCCGTCAGCGCCCGCGCGGCGAGCACGCGCCAGACGAGCATGAAGTTGACCAGGTAGCCGACGGCGGACGCCACGCCGAGCGCGATCAGGAACTGCTTGAGCGTGCCCGTTTTGCGGCGCTTCAACAGGGGTTCGTCGCGGTTCGGCAGCGCGATCGAGAGCACGTTGCCCACACCGAGCCACAGCAGGATGAAACACACCACCAGCGTGCACGCGCGCGCGAACGCCCCGAACTCCCCGGCGCGCCAGGCCAGCAGGGCGCTGAGCGCGAACCCGATCGGCGCGACGATGCACACCAGCGCCAGGTTCTTGATCACCAGCACGTGCCACAGGCGCGCCCCGGTGTCCAGCGCCGCCCGCACGCGCATGGCGTCGAAGCTCATCGCGTTGACGCAGACGGCGCCGCCCATCACGTACGAGATCGTCCACAACCCCAGGTACGGCAGCCATTTCTGGTCCTGGTCCCACCGGAACAGCCGCAGGTACCCCAGGTACAGCAGGCCCAGGCCGAACGCGACCCCCAGCGCCCGGACGGATTTGCGCGGCTTGCGCGTGAGCACGTACCGGATCTCGCCGACGAGCCCGTGCGCGAGCGCCGGTCCGTGGCGGCTCACGGGGTTGCTGCCGTGTAGCGGCACGTGCCCGTCGACGGCCACCGCGTCCGGCTCGTCCTCCCCCGCCCGGATGCGCGCCAGCCGCGCCTCCAGCACGGCCCGCGCGGCGTCGGTCAACGCCATCCGCGCGATCGCGACGGCGGCCACCCCGTCGCGTTCGGCCTGCGCGGCGTCCTGGTGTGTCACCGTTCCGGGTGTCGGGACCCCCGCTTGGTCTTCCTGCGGGTCGGCGTCGACGTGGTACTGCCTCAGCCGCGCCCATTCCGGCGACAGCCGCGCGGGATCGACGTCGCGGCGCATCTCCTGCCGCTGTTCCTCCGAGGCCGCGCGTGCTTTGCCGATCATGCGGCGCACGTCGTCCTCGTCCTTCCACTTCGCCGCCATCGCGTTCTTCTCGGCCGCCGCCGCGCGCTGGACCAGCTCCACGAGATCGTCGACCGCTGCCATACCCCAATCGTAGGAGCGGTGGACAGACCAGTACAGAGGCGCTTTTCCAGCCGTACACTCCAGGGGTCGCGGAGGTGGGACGATGAGCGTTCAGGAGCAGCAGGCACTCGATTCCCTGTACGAAATCGACAACGTGCTCACGGTCGACATCACCATGCCCCAGTCCGACTGGGACGCGGTGCGCACCGAGGAGCCGGCCGGCGGGCGGTGCAACTTCGACTGGACCGGCGGCAGCCGCTTCACCTGGCGGGAGGCGACTTCCGTCGAGATCTCCGGGACGCGGTTTCCGGCGCGGACGTCGTTCGCCGAGGTGGGGATCAAGAAGAAGTCGTTCTGCGGTTCGTTCGACAATGACAAACCGTGCCTGCACATCGATTTCGGGAAGTTCCGCGAAGCCAACAAACCGCTGATCGCGAACCTCATCGGCTCCCGGTACCTGACGCTCAACAACTCCGTGCAGGATTCCTCTTTCCTGCGCCAGCCGCTCGGCTACAAGCTGTTCGAGCTCGCCGGACTGCCGCATTCCCGCTGCAATTTCGCGCGCGTCCGCGTGAACGGCACCCTCGTCGGCCAGGTCGCGCCCGGCGTCTTCGTGAGCGCCGAACCGATCATGCCGCGCTACATCGAGCGCAATTTCGGGAACATGAAAGGAAATCTGTACGAGCTGGAGCACAAGGACGACTTCACCGACGCCCGGTTCGACTTCATCGGCGTGGAGGACCTTTCGGAGTTCGAGAACAAGGCCGACCTGCGCCTGGCCATCGACCGCGTCGCCGCCCACGGCCTGAGCGGGGCCGCCGAAGTGTTCGACCTCGACCAGTTCGTGAAGCTGTTCGCGATGGAGTTCTTCCTCAAGCACTGGGACGGCTACACCGGCAACACGAACAACACCTATGCCTACAACGACGTCGAGGCCGTCGCCGCGCCCGGCGTGGGCAACGTGAAGTTCAAGCTCATCCCGTGGGGCGTCGACCAGACTTTCCAGCCCTCACGCCACTTCACGGTCCGCACCAGCGGCCTGCTGGCCCGCCTCGTCCACGACGACGCCGGCCGCCGCGCCCAGCTGCTGGACCAGATCCGCACCTACCGCGACACGGTCTTCGGCCGCAAAACCCAGCAGGAAGTGCTGACCCCGCTGCTGGAACGCATGGGCGCCGTCCTGACGAACCTCGGCGTGCCCGACGTGGCGGCCCAGCTCATCGCCGTCCGCAAGCAACTGCGCCTCGCCACCTCCGCCGGCTACCTCTGCGCGGGCCTGCCCGGCCCCGACGGCGCCTACGTCCGCGAAGACGCCACCAACGACTGCCTCCACGCGAGCACCGAACCCGTCCCCGGCGCGCCCTCGAACTTCGAGGTCGTCCACCGCCCGCGCCCGGCCGGCGTCGAGGACGCCGACCTGTGGTCCTTCGGCCTCCTCGGCGCCGGCACCTCCCTGACCGCCAAGGCCACCGGCCGCCCCCTCCACGCGAGCGCCACGACCACACCGCTGGGCCACCAGCTGCTCTGCACGTGCGCCACCGACAACTCCGACCACGCCGACGAGTTCACCCTCACCGCCCTCGACCCCGTCGGCAACCCGACCAGCTTCAGCGGCTTCTTCACCCTCACCAGCGTCCGCACCGGCCAGGGCGTCACCTTCGGCGCCGATCCGGCGCCGGGCGGGAGTCCGCGGGTGTACCAGGATCCGGCGCCGTCGAGGCTGTACTTCACCTGAGAGCGCCTCGCCGGGTTGGAGACTTCCGGAAAGTGAACCACCGACGTCGAGGAGATCCAGGGCGCTTTCCACAATGGACGAACTCGGGCCCGTGCCGGAGCCCGGGCAGAAGTACGCGTCGACCTGTCTCGCGCCGGGCGCGGTGTTCGCGATGACGTGGCACGGCGGCAGCTACGCCGACTACGTCGACGCCCGTGTGGTGTTCCGCCAGTACTGCTGCCCGTCGTGCTGGACGGCGCTGTATCCGGGCGTCGCGTCGTCCCGGCGGACCGCCCGCACACGCCGGCGGCGCTCGGCCATCACGCCACGGCGGCGGCCGGCTGAGTTCCGCGGTCAGTGCCAGTGAAGAAGCCCGGGCCCCTCGGCCTGGGCTTCTCGCTTGCCCGCCGGACTCGAACCAGGAGCCCCCCTGGTGTTCATGCCGGGTTCACGGCCACGGACGGACGGAGTCACCACCGGCGGCAAGAGTGGGCGGGCTCCCGTTCCGGCAAGAAAGGACCCGCCCATGAGACTGCGCAGAACGTTGGTGGCGCTGACGCTGACCGCCGCGGCCGCGACGACGCTGACCGCGCCGGCGATCGCGGACCCGGCGCTCGACGTGACCGGCAGCCAGCAGGTCGCGCCCGGTGTCCGGCTTTCGTCTTTCACGACCGCTTCGGCGAGTGCCGCGACCATCCAGGGTGAGCTGCTGACCGTCGACCTGCGCAACCCGCGCGTCTCCGTGGACCTGCTGCACCCGCCGGCGGTGGCGCAGGCCCAGACGGTGTCGCAGATGGCGAACGCGCAGGGTGCGGTGGCCGGCGTGAACGGCGACTTCTTCAACAACACCGAGGCCCAGCACCCCGGCGTCGCCTTCACCGACTCCTCCGACGGCCCCGAGATCGCCGACCGGCGCGTGCTCAAGGCCGCCGTCCCGAACGGGCAGCGGTTCGGGCCCGGGATGCCGCCCGGGGTCACGACGGAGGCCGTGCTCGGCGTCGGCGTCGACCGGGTGGCGCGGCTGGGCACGGCGCACCTGGAGGGCAGCGTCCGCATCAAGTCGGCCACGTACTCGCTCGGCGGCCTGAACCAGTACGCGATCCCGGTCGGCGGCATCGGCGCCTACACCAGCGCGTGGGGCGCGACGTCCCGCGCCCGCTCGGTCTGCGGCACCGACACCAGCCGCGGCGCCGCGTGCAGCACGGACACGACCGAGGTGACGCTCAAGCACGACCGGGTCGTCGCGGTCGGCGGTACCGTCGGCGCCGGCGCGATCGCGCGCGACGAGACCGTGCTGGTCGGGCGTGAAGGCGGCGCGGAAGCGCTGCGGACGCTCCAGGTCGGCCAGCACGTCACGACGCAGTACGCCCTCTCGACCGGGCACGGCGTCCCGTTCCGCTTCGCGATCGGCGGCTTCCCGATCCTGCGCGACGGCACCGTGGTCGCCGGCCAGGACGCCAAGACCGCCGCGGTCCGCACCGGCGCCGGCTTCAGCGCCGACGGCCACACGTTGTACCTCGTCGCGGTGCAGGCGAAACCCGGCACCAGCGGCGGCATGACCACCCCCGAGGTCGCCCAGCTCCTGCAGCAGGCCGGCGCCGCCAACGCCGTCAACCTCGACGGCGGCGGCTCGACCTCACTCGTGGCCCGCGACCCCGGCGCGAACACCGTCACGGTCCGCAACCACCCGACCGACGCCGCGGGCGAGCGTTCGGTCGCGAACGGAATCGGGGTCTTCGTCCGCTGACGCTCGCCAGGCCCGGCTGCCTGCGCAGCCGGGCCTTCGCGTCAGATGAGAGGATCGTGACGGCGGTCACAGCCGGCCGATGTCGGAGCCGCGCCGCGGGCTCCGTCCCAGGGGCACGAGCGGCCACGAGGGCCGCGCGACACGGGAGGCAACCATGACGATCCGCCGATTCGACCACACCGGCTTCGTGGTCGAGGACCTCGCGGCCGCCGTCGCGTTCTTCGTCGAACTGGGGATGGAGCTGGAGGGCGAGACCAAGGTCGAGGGCGAATGGGTGAACCAGCTCGTCGGCCTCGACGACGTCCGGGCCGACCTCGCCTTCCTGCGCGTCCCGGACGGCGGCGGCCGCATCGAGCTGTCGGCGTTCCGCTCGCCGCTGCCCACCGCGCCCGCGCCGCGCGCTCCGGTCAACGTCCCGGGCATCCCCCGCCTCACCTTCGTCATCGACTCCGTCGACGACACCCTCGACCGCCTGCGCGCCCACGGCGCCGAGCTCGTCGGCGAGATCGCGCGGTACGAGGACTACTGCCGCTACTGCTACGTCCGCGGTCCGGCGGGTGTGATCATCGGGCTGGTCGAGGAACTGGGCTGACGCCCTTGCCGGATGCGTTCGCACAGGCCCGGCGCGCGGACGCATCCGCGGTTCAGCGCACCCCGAGCAGCGCCGCGATCCTCGGCGCCTCGGCGGTCTTGAACCGCACCTCCACGCGGCCGCCGCGATCGGCGTGGAAAGTGGCCGGCTCGTACCCCAGCACCAGCCGCCGCTCCCCCACCCGGACGGTCACGCCGAAGGGCCGCCCCTCGCGCAGCGGCACGTCGAGGTGCCTGCCCTTCTGCTCACCGCCGGTGAGCCACACCAGCAACCGCCGCCGCGTCACCACGAGCGCGCCCGCCGTCGCGTCGACCGCCCCGAACCGCCACACCCCCGGCGCCCGATAACCGTGGTAGCGCACGGATCCGGTGAGCCCTTCGGCCAGGTACACGACTCCCTCGCCCTGCACCTCGGCCCGCACCGCCCCGGGCAGCCGGCCGGATCCGAGCAGGGCCCGCGCGAAGAAGTTCACGCTCCCACGGTAAGCACGCAGCGCGCGCCCGCGAGGGCACTTTCACCGCCCTGACAGTCGACTCGTCACACATCGCGGCCGGCGGGTACGCCGAGCGGCGTCTGCTGGAGAATCCGGCCACGGTGTGCTGCCTTGAGCCCCGCCGCAAATCTGCCGCGCGCCGAGCCGGTGCATGAGGTCGCCGATCACCCGGCGCACCGGGGATGCTGAAGGGCATGCGCAGGTAGGCACTCAGCACGTTGACGATCGTTTGCCGTTGGCTCGGGTTGTTCTGGTTGAGGCGTTCCAACGCAGAAAGACCGGCAAGACGCACCGGAGCTTTGTCCGAGCCGAGTTGCGCAGCCGCCGTGGTGTACAGCTCGGTGATCCGGCGCGCGTCCGCGTCGGCCTCGGTCGCGTCGGTGACCCGCTTCTGCTGCTCCTGGTCACGGTCCTGCTGCCGCAAGCCGAGCTCGGCGTGTCTGAGAGCGATCTCGGTGGCCCGCTGTCGGCGGGCGGCGAAGAGCGGCGCCTCGTACTGCTTCCCGCCTTTGCCGGCCGTCAACAAATCCGCCCCACTACGCCGGTTCCTCATACCGGATCTCGTACCTCGCCGCGATCGGGTTGACCTTCCGTGGATCCAGCGCCCCGTCGGTCAGTACCGAGGGGCCGGCTTCGAACAGGTCCTCCAGGTAGCACTCCCAGCCGCCCGGGGAGGAGATCTGCAGGACGCGCGGTGGTGGTGCCGAGACGGCGCGCAGGGCGTGCGGGATTCCGTGCGGCAGCAGGACGAACGTGCCCTTGGTCGCGGTGAGGTGGCGGTCGTCGAAGTCGACGCCGAGTTCGCCGTCGAGCACGTAGATGCACTCGTCGGCGACGTGGTGGGTGTGCCGGGGGATGTCGCGGGCGAGGACGACCTCCAGCAGCGAGAAGCGGCCTTCGGTGTCCCCGGTCAGCGCCTTGGCCGCGAACGCGGGCGGCAGCGGCACGCGCCCGGGCCGGGCCTCGCCGGGTTCGAGCAGCAGGAAACGATCACCGGGCATGGCTGGTCAGCCCCCATCGTGTCATAATCGGAACCGGAGTCCTAATCCGTTTCTTCATCGAGTGTACGCACGGGAGGATCGCCGATGTCAAGCTCGCCGGCGCGCAAGCCGAGGGTCGACGCCAGCCGCAATCGAGCCCGCATCCTGGCGGCGGCCCGTACGCTGCTCGCCGAGCGCGGTGACGAGGTGCAGCTGCCCGAGATCGCCCGCGTGGCCGGGGTGGGCGTCGGCACCGTGTACCGGCACTTCCCCACCCAGGGCGACCTCATCGAGGCCGCGGCCGAACTGCGCTTCGCCGAGATCGAGGACTTCGCCCGCACCCGCCTGCTCCGCGCCGAGCCCGGGCACGCGCTGGCCGGCTACCTCCAGCACGTCGGCGAGGTGCTGGCCGCCGACCGCGGGCTGTCGGCGTCGCTCGAAGCCGCGCGGCGGTCGGCGGGCAGCGACCCGCGGGGCGAGAGCCGGGCCCGGCTCGAGGCCGTCGTCGGAGAGCTCATCGAGCGCGACCGCGGAGCCGGCGCGCTCCGCGACGACTGCACCGTCGCGGACGTGTACATGATCGTCGGGTCGATCTCGGCGACCATCCGCAGCGAAGCGGGTGATTGGCGCCGCCTGCTCGACATCGTCGTCGAGGGACTGCGCCCGCGCCCCTGACGGAAAGCGCCTTCACCGGTCGTCGACCCTCGTTAGGGTGGCCGTCATGACGTCACGACCGGCTCCGGCCACCTTCGTAAGGCGCTTCGACCACGTCGGCATCACCGTCGCCGACCTCGACGCAGTGACCGCGTTCTTCGTCGGCCTCGGGCTGGAGGCCGACCCGAAGATGGCCGTCGAAGGCGAGTTCCTGGACACGGTGATCGGCATGACGGGAGCCCGCACCGAGATCGTCATGCTGCGAGCGCCGGGCGGAGGGACGACCTTGGAGCTCTCGAGCTTCACGCGGCCGGACCACCTGCCGGGTTCGCCCGCCGCGCCGGCCAACGAGCTCGGCCTGCGCAACGTCGCCTTCGAAGTGCAGGACCTCAACGCCGCAGTTGACCATGCCGCGGCCGCCGGCTACGGCCTCGTGGGCGGCATCGCCGAATACGAAGGCGTGTGGCGGATGGCCTACGTCCGCGGGCCCGAAGGAATCATCGTCTCGCTGGCCGAGCACATCGAGAATAGGGAGACCTCATGAGCACGACCGTGACCGACGAACAAATCCAGGCCCTGGCAGCGACCGCGAAGCCCTACAGCGTGGCGCTCCTCCGGTGGGGACCGGAGCGGACCACCGCCGGCGCGGACACCATCGAACTCGAACACCAGCGCCGGATGGTGTCGCTGCGCGCCGACGGAGTGATCGCGATCCTGTGCCCGGTCGCCTCCGACACCGTGGCCGGCGTCGCGATCATGACCGTGCCGGCCGAAGAAGCCGCGCAGATCATGGCCGAAGACCCCTGCGTGCGAGCCGGGATGATGCACTGCGAGGTCCACCCGTGCCACGGATTCCCTGGAGACGCCCTGCCCGCGTGAACGATCCGGCGTACCCGTGGCAGTGCCGGTCAGGAACCGTGGGCCATTCGCGAAACGTCGTCCCACTTCTCCCAGCCTTCGAGGCGGTGCGCGTACTCAGCGCGCACCTCGTCCAAGCCTCCGACGCCGAACAGGACCCGCAGGGGCGGCTCTTCGGCGTCGACGAGTTCCAGCACGGCCCGGCCGGTGGCCGTGACGTCGCCGGGGACGATGTGCGCGGCGCCGGAGAAGAGGGCCTGGCGGGCATGCGCATAGGCGGCGTCCTCGCGGGCTTGGGGTGAGGAGCTCATCAGTCCCGAGGGGAAGACGATCGGCTCGATGAGCGTCACCTTGATGTTGTAGGGCGCGACCTCGGCGGCGAGCGACTGGCTGATCGCCTCCAGCGCCCACTTCGACGCGTGGTACAGCCCGAGCGCCGGGTACGCGACAACCCCGCCGAGCGAGGAAACCTGGAGAATGCGTCCACCCCCTCGGGCACGCATGCCCGGCAGGACGGCCCGGGTGGTCCACAGTGGACCGAAGTAGTTCGTGTCCATCTGGGCGCGGGCCTGCTCGTCGGTGACTTCTTCCACGGCGCCGATGAGCATGTGGCCGGCGTTGTTCACCAGCACGTCGACGCCACCGAAGTGCGCCTCGGCCGTGGCCACGGCTTCCCGGACGGCCGTCGCGTCCTTCACGTCGAAGCCCAGCGGCAGCACCTGGTCGCCGTACTTGTCGACGAGCGGCTTCAACGACGCGGCATCCCGGGCCGTCGCCGCGAGGCGGTCGCCGCGCTCCAGAACGGCCTGCGCCCACGCAGCGCCCAGTCCGCGCGACGCCCCGGTCAGGAACCAGGTCCTCGTGTCGTGTTCGGTCATGACGTACTCCTCCGTCGTGGTGGGTGGGCGCTTCCGGCCCCTCACTCACCACTGTCCGATGCGGACGGACACCCAAGCAGAGCGAGCTGTTCCCGGGGACCGTCGATCCCTGGCTGACCGACGGTGCCCCGGGGGACACTGGGCCCATGGATTCCGGACCGCTCTCCCACTTCCTGCGGGTGAGCCGCGAGGCACTCACCCCAGCCGCGGTGGGGATCGTGTCCGCGACGCGGCGCCGCACCCCCGGCCTACGCCGCGAAGAGGTCGCCACCCGCGCCGGCATCTCCACCGACTACTACACCCGCCTCGAACAAGCCCGCGCCCCACAACCAACCCCGTCGGTCCTACGCGGCCTGACCCGCGCACTACGCCTGACACTCGACGAACGCGACCACCTCTTCCGCCTCGCCGGACACACCCCACCCGACCACCTCCTCGCCGACGACCACGTCTCCCCCGTCCTCCTCAGCCTCCTCGACCGCCTCCACG
Organism: Amycolatopsis sp. NPDC047767; assembly: GCF_040704195.1. NCBI lineage: Bacteria > Bacillati > Actinomycetota > Actinomycetes > Pseudonocardiales > Pseudonocardiaceae > Amycolatopsis > Amycolatopsis sp. NPDC047767. The sequence continues at coordinate 144,758 of NZ_JBEYSJ010000014.1, read as the reverse complement.
ACATGCCCGCCCAAATCATGACCGACCTCGGCGAAGTCCTCGCACAAAACACCCTCGCCACCGCCGTCTTCGGCGACCACACCCGGCTCGACGGACCCGACCGCAGCGCCGTCTACCGGTGGTTCACCTCGCCGGAGCTCCGGGCGGCCTACCCGCCCGAGGACCAGGCCCAGGAATCCCGGATGCTGGCTGCCGACCTGCGCGCGGCCCTGGTGCGGCGAGGCGACGCGCGAGCCCGCGCACTGGTCGACACGCTGCTGCAGAACAGCCCGGAGTTCTCGCGCTGCTCGGGGTGCTCGGCGCCAGCCAGGACCACTGACAGCCGACTGCTCCCCAAATAGGACACTTATTCGACGATCGTCTTCAAAACGTGGCACATGCCATACTGAAGACGAGCTCGTTGACGGAGGTGGTCGGTGAAAGCCCGCTCTTTGATGTTCGACCTGTTCGGCGACTACCTGCGCTACCGGGGCGGGGAGGCCCGGCTGCGCCACCTGGTGGCCCTGATGGCGTGTTTCGACATCCCCGAACCCACGGTGCGGGTGGTCGCCACCCGCCTGCGCAAGGAAGGCTGGCTCACCAGCCGCCGCGAAGGCCGGGAGACGGTCTACGCGCTGAGCGAGACGGCCTGGCACATGCTCGACGAAGGGCGCGACCGCATCTTCGACCGCGTGCGCGGCCCGTGGGACGGGCAGTGGCACATGGTCATCTACTCCGTGCCCGAGTCCGAGCGCGCCCTGCGCGAGCAGCTGCGCAAGAAGCTGGCGTGGTTCGGCTTCGGCCCCCTGTCCTCGTCGGTGTGGCTGAGCCCGCACGACCGCGCGGACCAGGTGCGCGAGGCGTTCGCCGGCGAGCCGTCGGCGCGCCTGGACGTGTTCCGGTCGCAGTCCGGCGGCCCCGAGGAGGACCGCGACATCGCCGCGCGGGCCTGGGACCTCGCCGACCTCGACCGCGACTACGCCGCGTGGCTGGCCGACCTGCGTCCGCGCCTGCCGCGGTACCGCTCCGGAACGCTGCCGGGCGCCGAAGCGCTGGCCGAGCGCATGCGCCTGGTCTACGAGTACCGCCACTTCCCGTTCCGCGACCCGGACCTGCCGCCGGAGCTGCTGCCGGCGGGCTGGCACGGACGCCAGGCCCACGACGCCTTCCTCGAGGCCCACGGCCTGCTGCGGCGGGCGGCCGAGGCATACGTCGACGAGCTCATCGAGCAGGACGCGCCGGCGTCGGAGAAGGCGGGCTGACTCGGCAACCTATGCCACTTTGTAGACGGACGTCTTCAGAGTGTTGTACGTTTGAGGCACAGCGCGCCGACGCGGAGGCGTGCGTGATCGACGTGGAGCACTCGTCGCGGCATCGGCCGGTCCCTCGGCGACCACGGCGACGCCACCGCGACGACCCCGTCACGAAGGAGGAGACGCCGGCATGACCTCGACGCCCGAGCTCACCGCGGAGGAGAAGGCCCAGCTCGACGAGCTGTACGCGGCCTTCGACGCGGCGCACATGACTCCACTGTGGACACAGATCGGCGGCTTGATGCCGACCAGCCCGCGCCCGGACGCCGTGCCGGCGCTGTGGCAGTGGTCGACGCTGCTGCCCCTGGCCGAGCGCGCGGGCGAACTGGTCCCCGTCGGCCGCGGCGGTGAGCGCCGGGCTATCGCGCTGCGCAACCCGGGCCTGCCCGGCACGCCGTACGCGACACCGACGTTGTGGGCCGCGATCCAGTACCTCGGCCCGCGCGAAGAGGCGCCCGCCCACCGGCACACCCAGACCGCGTTCCGGTTCGTGGTCGAGGGCGAGGGCGTGTGGACCAATGTGGAGGGTGACGCGGTCGCGATGCGCCGCGGCGATCTGCTGCTGACCCCAGGCATGCACTTCCACGAGCACCACAACACCACCGGCGAGCCCATGGCGTGGATCGACGGGCTCGACATCCCGCTGGTCCGCTACCTCGACGCCGGCTTCTTCGAGTTCGGCCCCGATGTGCTGTCCACCAAGGAAACCCCGGCCGTCTCCCGCAACGAGCGCCTCTGGGCCCACCCCGGCCTCACGCCCGTCGGCGCACCCACCCCCAAGGCGTCTCCCCTGATGGCCTACCGCTGGGAGCACACCGACGCGGCCCTGCGCGCCCAGCTGGAACTCGAGGACGAGGGCCACCCCGGTGTCGTCGAGCCCGGTCACGCGGTGGTCCGCTTCACCAACCCCGCCACCGCCGGCGACTGCCTGTCGACCATGCGCTGCGAAATGCACCGCCTGCGCCCGGGCGCTTCGACCGCGGCGGTCCGCACGGCGGGATCGGCCGTGTGGCAGGTGTTCGACGGGTCGGGTGAGGTCCGCGTCGGCGCCGAGACCTACCCCGTCGGCAAGGGTGACCTGTTCGCCGTCCCGTCGTGGGTGCCGCTGTCCTTCCGCACCGAATCGGGACTCGACGCGTTCCGGTTCTCCGACGACCCCGTGTTCGAGGCCCTCGGCCTCTCCCGCACCGCCCGTGAGGAGGCTTCCGCGTGAAGCTCGCGACCATCCGCACCCCGAGCGGCACCACGGCCGTCCGGGTCGACGACGACGCCGCGGTCGAACTCGGCGCCCCCGACCTCGGTGAGTTCCTCTCCCTGCCCGAGTGGAAAACGGCCGCCGAGCAGGCGAACGGGCCGCGGCACGACCTGGCGACGCTCGACTACGCACCGCTGATCCCGCGGCCGGAGAAGATCTTCTGCGTCGGGCTGAACTACCGCACCCACATCCTCGAGATGGGCCGCGAGCTGCCCGAGTACCCGACGCTGTTCGCGAAGTTCTCCCGCGCGCTCGTGGGCGCCCACGACCCGGTGGTCCTGCCCGCCGGCTCCACCGAGGTCGACTGGGAAGCCGAGCTCGGCGTCGTCATCGGCGCCGAGGTCCGCCACGCCACGCCCGAGCAGGCGGCGGCCGCGATCGCCGGCTACACCGTCGTCAACGACGTGACCGCCCGCGACTTCCAGTACCGGTCGGTGGAATGGTTGCAGGGCAAGACCTTCGAACGCAGCACGCCCGTCGGGCCGTGGCTGGTGACCGACGCCCAGCCCGGTGAGATCACCTGCGTCGTCGACGGAGACGTCATGCAGAAAGCCGACACCGGCGATCTGGTGTTCAGCCCCGCCGACCTCGTCGCCTACCTCTCGCAGCTCATCACCCTCGTGCCCGGCGACCTCATCGCCACCGGCACGCCCGGCGGTGTCGGCCACGCCCGCAAACCACCGCGCTACCTCGGCGAAGGCGCCGAGCTGGTGACGCGCGTCGAGGGCGTCGGCGAGCTGCGCAACACCACGGTCAAGGAGTCCTGATGCGCGTCGCCGTCGCGGGAGGCGGCCCCGGTGGGCTGTTCTTCGCCACGCTGGTCCGGCGGGCCGACCCGTCGGTCGAGGTCACCGTGTTCGAGCGCAACCGGGCCGACGACACGTTCGGGTTCGGCGTGGTGTTCTCCGACCGGACGCTGGCCGGGATCCACGAGGCCGACCCGGTGCTGCGTGAGGCGCTGGCCGAACACGGCCGGCACTGGGACGAGATCGAAGTGCGGCTCAAGGGCGAACGGATCCGCTGCGGCGGCAACGGAATGGCCTCGATCGTCCGCAAGACGCTGCTGGCGCTGATGCAGGCCCGAGCCCGGGACGCGGGTGCGGACCTGCGCTTCTCCACCGAGGTCGCGCTGGAGGATCTCACCGGCTACGACCTGGTCGTCGCGGCCGACGGCACCGGCTCGCGCATCCGCGAGCAGCTCGACCGCCAGGGCTACGGCGACCTGGACACCGCCGTGGAGACCGCGACGGCGAAGTTCATCTGGTTCGGCACCGACTACCTGTTCGACGGGCTGACCTTCGTCCACGAACGCAGCGAAGACGGCGTTTTCGCGGTGCACGGCTACCCGATCTCCGACGAGGTGTCGACGTTCATCGTCGAAACCGACGAACCGTCCTGGCGGCGCGCCGGCCTCGACGAGTTCGACCCGGCACAGCCGCCGGGCGTGAGCGACCTGGTGTCGAAGAACTACCTCGAAAAGCTGTTCGCCGACCAGATCGACGGGCACCGGCTGCTCACCAACAACTCCCGCTGGGGCAGCTTCCGCACCCGCCGCACCCGCCGGTGGCACACGCTCACCCCGCGCCCCGCGGTCCTGCTGGGCGACGCCGTGCACACCGCGCACTTCTCCGTGGGCTCCGGCACGAAGATGGCCATGGAGGACGCGATGGCGCTCGCGGGCGCGCTGGCCGAGCACCCGGACGACCTGGCCGCCGCGCTCGCCGGCTACGAGGAAGCCGCGCAGCCGTCGGTGCGCCGGATCCAGGACTCCGCGCGCCCGAGCCTGTCCTGGTGGGAGCACTTCGGCCAGTACTACGACGTGTTCGAGCCGTGGCAGTTCGCGTACCACTTCCTCTCCCGCAGCATCACCGACGCGCGCCTCGCGCGGCGCGCCCCGGACTTCGTCGCCGCCACGCACCGCGGCTGGGAACGCGAGCACGGCGCCGAACCCCTCGACACACCGTTCTCGGCCGGCGACTGGTCGGTGCCGGGCCGGCTGGTCGAGGTCGAGCTCGCGGCGGACGGCACACCGGTTCGCGCCGCCGGCCTGCCGCTGTCGGCCACGCCGCGGTCCGGCCCGTGGGGCGCGGTCCTCGCCGCGCCCGACCGCGAAACCGGCCTGCCTGCGGCGTACGACTCCCTGACCCGCCTGGCGGGTGCGGCGCTGGTCGCGGTCCACGGCGGGACGGCGCTGACGCGGCTGCTGGTGTGCGAGCGGGCCCGCATGGTCGAAGGGATCCCGGCGCTGCTGGTCGATCCCGGGCTCGACCGCGATCAGGCGCTCACCACAGTGCTGTCCGGCCGCGCCGACCTGGTCGGTGGTGTCGCGTGAGCGGCCCCGGACCCGGGCTGAGCCCGCTGTTCGCGCCGCGCGGCATCGCCGTCGTGGGGGCGTCGCGGTCGCCCGGCAAGCTCGGCGCGACGCTGGCGCGGTCGCTGGCTCCGTTCGCGGCCCGCGGCGGGCACCTCGCGCTGGTCAACAGCCGCGACGAGACGATGCACCCGACGGTCCGCGCCGCGGCCGACGCCGGCCCGGTCGACCTCGTGATGATCTGCGTTCCCGCGGCGGCCTGCGCCGGCGTGGTCGCCGACGCCGCGGAGGCGGGTGTCCGCGCGGCGGTCGTGTGCGGTGGCGGGTTCGCCGAGGCCGGCGGGCCGGGAATCGAGTACCAGCAGCGGATCGCGAAGATCGTGGCCGAAACCGGCATCCGGGTGCTGGGTCCCAACACCAGTGGTTTCCTCGCGCCGCACGCGGGCGTGACGGCGAGCTTCGTGCCGGGCGTCGCGGGCGTGCGGCCCGGCCGGGTGGCCGTGGTCGCCGCCAGCGGCGGGGTCAACCACGCCGTGTCGTTCCTGCTGACCGAGGCCGGCCACGGCGTCAGCCTCGCCGTCGGCCTCGGCAATGGCGTGGACGTGAGCGCCCCCGACGTGCTGGAGCACCTCGCCGACGACGAGCACACCGGCGCGATCGCCCTGCACGTCGAGTCGGTCGCCGACGGGCCCCGGCTGGTCGACGCCGTCCGGCGGGTGACGCCGCGGCGTCCGGTGGTGGCGCTGGTGGTGGGGCGCAACGACATCGGCGCCTTCGCCGCCTCGCACACCGGCGCGCTCGCCACGTCCTGGCGGACCACCCGCGCCGCGCTCGCGCAGGCCGGTGCCGTGCTCGTCGACGACGAACGGGAGCTCGTCGACGCCGTCGGCGCGCTGTCGGTCGTTCGGGCCCGCCCCGCCGCGGACCCCAGCGTCGGCGTGGTCACCGCCCAGGCCGGCCCGGGCCTGCTGCTGCTCGACGACCTGCGCGGACGCGGCGCCCGCATCCCCGAACTGGCGCCCGCGACCCAGCAGCGGCTGAGCGAACTGCTGCCCCCGTTGACGTTCCAGCGCAATCCCGTCGACACCGGCCGCCCCGGCCCGGAGCTGGGCGACATCCTCGCGACCGTGAGCGGCGACCCCGGCGTCGACGTGATCGCGGGCTACGCGCTGCACGAACCCGACGCGGTCGACCTCGTCGCCGCGGTCAAGGGGGGCCGTACTCCTGGTGTACCGATGGTCCTCGGGGTCGGAGGTGCAGGAGACCAGGTGACCGCGGACCGGCGGGCCCTGCTCGACGCCGGGGTCGCGGTGGCGACCGACGCCCGCGGCGTCGCGGCCGCCACCAGCGCGCTGCTGGCCGACGCCCGCGCCCAGGCGCGGCCGGCCACCGGCGTCCTCGACCGCGAGGTGCCCACCGGTGTCGCCGGTGCCCACGACGAGCACCAGGCCAAGAACCTGCTCGACGCGCTGGGCATCACCACGATGCCCCGGCGCGCCTGCGCGAGCCGGACGGAAGCGCGCGCGGCGCTCGACGAGCTCGGCGGCGCGGTCGCGGTGAAGATCCTCGACGCCGCGGTCCTGCACAAGACCGAGATCGGCGGGGTCCACCTCGGCGTGAAAACGCCCGAGGAGCTGGAGGTCGCGCTCGACGCGCTCGACGCCGCCGGCGCCCGTCGCTACCTCGTCGAAGCGATGGCACCGTCCGGGGTGGACCTCGTGCTCGGAGTGCGGCGCGATCCGGTGTTCGGCCCGGTCGCCGTGCTCGGGCTCGGCGGGACGACCGCCGAGGCTCTGGCCGACGTCGCCGTGCGGCTCGCGCCGCTGTCCCCCGACGAGGCCGCCGGCATGGCCGACGAGCTGGCCGGGCGCGCTCTGCTGCACAGCTGGCGCGGTGGTCCCGCCGTCGACCCGGCCGATCTGGGACAGGTGGTCGCGGCCGTGGGCGCGGTCCTCGTCGCCAACCCCGGGATCGACGAACTCGAGATCAACCCCTTGCGGCTGACCCGCGACGGCCTCGTCGCGCTGGACGCCGTGCTCATCGGCAAGGAGGCCGGCGATGCCCAGCCCGATCAGTGACCACACCGTGCCCTGGCCCGCCGCCGACGCCGACCGGTACGTCGCGGCCGGGTACTGGGCCGGGGTCCCGCTCGGCGAGCTCCTGCGCGAGGCCGCCGGGCGAGCCCCGGACGCTCCCGCGCTGATCGACGCGGCCGACGGCACCCGGCTCACCCACGCGCAGCTCGACGAGCGCGCCGCCGCGGCCGCCGTCCGGCTGCTCGACCTCGGCCTGGCGCCCGGCCACCGGATGATCGTGCAGCTGGGCAACGGCTGGGAGTTCGTGGTGCTCACGCTCGCCTGCCTGCGCGCCGGGATCGTGCCGGTGATGGCGCTGACCGCGCACCGGCGCACCGAGCTCGCCTACCTCGCCCGCCACGCCGAAGCCACCGCCATCGCCGTGCCCGACCGGCTGCGCGAGTTCGACCACCAGGCGCTCGCGCACGAACTCGCCCCGGCCGTGCAGGACGTGACCGGCGAAGCCTGGCACGTCCTGGTCGCGGGCGACGAGATCACGCCCGGGAGCGTCGACTTGCGCGCGCTTTGCGGCCCTGCCGTCGATCCCGCCGCCGACCGGGCGCGGCTCGACCCGCTGCGCCCGGACAGCCGGGACGTCGCCGTGTTCCTGCTCTCCGGCGGAACCACGGGGCTGCCGAAGCTGATCGCCCGGACGCACGACGACTACGCCTACAACGCGCGCGCCTCGGCCGAGCTCACCGGGTTCGGCCCGGACACCGGCTACCTCGTCAGCCTGCCCGCGGGGCACAACTTCCCGTTGGCCTGTCCCGGGATCCTCGGCGCGCTCCTCGCCGGCGGGCGCGTGGTCATGCTGCCCTCGCCCGAACCGGTGCGGGCCTTCGCCACCATCGCCGCCGAAGGCGTCACGCACACCGCGGTCGTGCCCGCCGTGGCCGCCCGCTGGCTCGAACACGCCACGGAGCACGGCGCCCGCGAGCTGGCGAGCCTGCGCGTGCTGCAGGTCGGCGGGGCGCGGCTGGCCGACAACCTGGCCCGCCGGATCACGCCCGCCCTCGGCGCGACCCTGCAGCAGGTGTTCGGCATGGCCGAGGGCCTGCTCAACTACACCCGCGTCGACGACAGCGCCGAGGTCATCTGCACCACCCAGGGCCGGCCCCTGTCCCCCGCCGATGACGTCCGCCTGGTCGACGAGCTCGACGCCGACGTGGCACCCGGCGAACCCGGCTCGCTGCTCACCCGCGGCCCCTACACCCCGCGCGGCTACTACCGGGCCGCCGAGCAGAACGCCCGCGCGTTCACCGCCGACGGCTGGTACCGCTCCGGCGACATCTGCCGCATGACCGCCGACGGTTCCCTGATCGTCGAGGGCCGGGACAAGGACATGATCAACCGCGGCGGGGAGAAGATCTCCGCCGAGGAAGTCGAGAACCTCGTCTACCAGCTGCCCGCCGTGCGCCAGGTCGCCGCCGTCGCCATGCCCGACGAGGTGCTCGGCGAACGCGTGTGCCTCTACGTCGTGGCCAAACCCGGCACGAGCGTGACCCTCGAGCAGATCCGCGCGGCGATGGAGGACATCGGCGTCGCCCGGTTCAAGCTGCCCGAGCACCTCGTCCTCGTCGACGAGCTCACCGCCACCAAGGTCGGCAAGATCGACAAGAAAGCGCTGCGCGCGGACATCGCCCAGCGCCTCAGCCAGGGAACCCCGGCGTGACCGGCCGGCACGACCTGGCGGCGACACTGCCCTGGCTGCACGAAGGCACCGCCCACCTGCTGCGCACCGCCGCAGGCCTCGACGACGACGCCCTCCGCGGCGCCAGCCGGCTCCCCGGCTGGACCCGCGCCCACGTCCTCGGCCACGTCGCCCGCAACGCCGAAGCCCTCACCCGCCTGGCGACCTGGGCCCGCACCGGCGTCGAAACCCCGATGTACCCCGACCCCGCCCGGCGAGCCGCCGAAATCGAGGAATCGGCTCGCCGGGCACCCGCCACCCTGCGCGCGGAGCTGGAGTCCACTTCGGACACTCTTGCTTCGGCACTCGGGGCGCTCACCCCCGAAGGGTGGCAAGCGCGGGTGCGCAGCGCCCTCGGCCGTGACATCCCTGCCGCCGAGATCCCGTGGATCCGCATCCGGGAAGTCTGGCTGCACCCCGTCGACCTCGGGACCGGAGCGGCCGTCACCGACCTGCCCGCCGGCGTCGTCGACCTCCTGCTCGACGACGTCACCGCCGCACTGTCCCGAAAGGACGGTTGCCCTTCCGTCACGCTCGCCCCCACCGATCGGCCCACGACGTGGTCCCTCGGCGCACCACCCCGGGCGCGCCGAGTCGACGCACCGGCGGCCGACCTCGTCGGCTGGCTCAGTGGGCGCGCGCCCCATCCCGAGTGGCCCGCACTGCCCGGCTGGCTGTGAACGATGCCGGACTCAGCCGGGCTTGCGGGCGAGGTCGCAGGCGAAGCTCACGGTCTCGGTGAACACACCGCCGTCGTCGTGTGGGCTGAGGCTGGCCGCGAGGTCGGCATCGAACGCGGCGGCCCGGTCGCCGATGACCGCGGGCGGGAGGAACGAGGTGGAGCGGATGTGGCCGGAGAGTTCGGCCAGGCTCCAGTGGTGCTCGGCCGTGAATTCCGCGCGGCCGCAGACCTCGAACCCGGCTGCGGACAGCACTTCCGGATCGGGTCGGTGCGCTCGGTCCGCGCCTTCGGGAATCCGGTGCTCGGCACCGAGCTCCCGCTGCCATCGTGCCAGGGTGGCCGCGAGTGATCGCTGCCAGTCTTCCCCGCCCGCCCAGGGCGCGGAAGACCAGCACAACGCGAGGTACCCGCCGGGAACGAGCCAGTGGAGTATCCGGCGGGCGACGATTTCGCGCTCCAGCCGGTGGAAGGCGTTGCCGACGACGGCCAGCTCGAAGGAGTCCGGCTGTGCGGTGAGCGTCTCGGCGCCGGCGACGATGGGCCGAAGATCCCGCACGCCCCGGTCAGCCGCCTTGACGCGAACGGTCTCGATCATGTCCCGTTCCTGGTCCACGGCCCATACTTCCGCGAAGTGCGGGCTGAGCGGGAAGGCGAGCTGGCCGGTCCCGCAGGCCAGATCCAGCAGGCGTCCGTGCCCGGAGAGGTGGGTGCCGGCCACCAGATGGGCGAGCAGGGAAGCCGGATACGGCAGCCGGTAGCGGTCGTAGTACTCGGCGGTGCCCTGGTAGAGGTCTGTTGCGAAGTGCGCTTCGTTGCTCACCGAGCCTGGCCCTTTCGTCGGCTTCGGCCCAGGTTAGTGCTCGCTGCCGCGGATGCGCTCGAGTGCGCCCGCGCCCGTCGGCGGGGAGCGGGGAGCGGGGAGCGGGGAGCGGGGAGCGAGCCTCGCAAGAGGACCGCGGACCAGGACAGCAGCGAGTTGGCCGCGATGATCACGCCGAGCCGCTTGAAGCTGTCGAGGTGGTCGCGTCGCAACAGGCCGAAGGCATGCTCGTAGCTCCAGCGGCGTTCGTCCAAAGGGGACGCTTCGTGGGCGGCTTCCATCGCGTGCCGCTGCGGGTCAACCCGTCCGGCCCGGCGCAGTCCGATTCCAGCGCGGTTCAAGCCGCGCACCTCACGATCTGCGGAGCACCGTCGCCGTGGTGGGCGCGCTGACCATACCGTCGATTTGCGATCGTCACTGCTACACGATCTCGGCGCGCGGCACCGTTGCGGGCCGTGGATCGCGTTGTAGGTTGGCTTCGCGGCCACCCGAAGCACCGGAGCGGACAATGGATGACGGGCTCACGTTCCACCACAGCCGGATGACGGACGCCCTGAGCCGGCTCATCCGGCTCGCGCACCTGCACGGCAGCGTCGACCTCCGCTGCCTGATGGCGGGGCAGTTCATGGTGGACCACGAGGCCGCCGAGCCGGGGCAAGTGCCGTTCTACCTCGTGCTGGACGGACGCTGCGCGGTGACCACGGATTCGGCCACCGTCACCCTGTCGACCGGCGACCTGCTCCTGGTCTCGCGCGGCGAGGCCCACCAGGTCACGGCACCGTCGGGACGCAAGTTCCGGTTCAGCGACGAGTCGGGGCCGATGTTCACGACCCGGCGGACGGTCGGCGTGAAGCCGGATCTGGACCTGTTCTGCGGGCATTACCATTTCGACACCGCGGCGGCCGAGTTGCTGTTCCGTCTGCTCCCGGCGCTGGTGCACGTCACGCCGGACACCGCAGCGACGACACTTGCCGATCTTCTGCGCGACGAAGCCCGTTTCGCGGGCCCGGGGAGCGCCGCCGTGGTGTCCGCGCTGTGCGATGCGATGCTGGCCATGGGTCTGCGCAGCCGCCCCGAACAGCGCCTGGACACGCCCGCGTTGTGGACCGCCCTCGGCGACGAGGCGCTGGGGAAGGTGGTCTCGGGAATCGTCGAGCGGCCCGGGGACTCCTGGACGATCGGATGGCGGAGACGGCGTCCATGTCACGCTCCACTTTCCTGCGCCGGTTCACCGCTCGCACCGGCACCACCGCCGCCACCCTGCTCACCACGATCCGCATGATGGTCGCCGCCGACCTGCTGACGAACTCCGACCGCTCGATGTCCCGCATCGCCGGCGACGTCGGATACAGTTCGGAATCCGCGTTCTCGCAAGCGTTTCGCGCCACCGTGGGCCTGTCGCCCGCCCAGTACCGGAAGAACGCGGTTCACCACGAGTGACGGCCCGCACGGTCGTGAACCACTCCCGTGGCCGAGGCGGAACACCCTCACCTCGGCCACGGGAGCCGGGAAATCACCGATGGAGCCGGAACCTCGGTCAGGCCTGGAAGAACTCCAGCAGGTCGGCGTTGATGACGTCGGCGTGGACGGTCGGCATGCCGTGCGGGTAACCCGGGTAGATCTTCAGCGTCCCGTTCTTGACCAGCTTCACCGAAAGCAGGGCCGCGTCCTCGTAGGGGACGACCTGGTCGTCGTCTCCGTGCCCGATGAAGATGGGCACGGTGATCTTCTTCAGGTCCTCGGTCTGGTCGGTCTGGGAGAACGCGACGATGCCGTCGTAATGGGCGTTCGCGGCACCGTTCATGCCCTGGCGCCACCAGTTCTGGATGATCGCTTCGGACGGTTCGGCACCGGGCCGGTTGTAGCCGTAGAACGGGCCCGAAGCGACCGCGCGGTAGAATTCCGAGCGATTCGCGAACAGCTGCGCCTGCAAATCGTCGAACACGCTCTTCGGCAGACCACCCGGGTTGGCTTCCGTCTTCAGCATCAGCGGCGGAATGGCGTTGAGAATCGCGGCCTTCTCGACCCGGGACTCACCGTGCCGGCCGAGGTAGCGCACGACCTCGCCACCGCCGGTCGAGTGTCCGACGTGGATCGCGTTGCGCAGGTCGAGGTGGGCGGTCAACGCCGCCAGGTCGTCCGCGTAGTGGTCCAGGTCGTGCCCGTCGCCGACCTGCGACGAGTGGCCGTGACCGCGCCGGTCGTGGGCGATGACGCGATAGCCGTGCTGCAGGAAGAACAGCATCTGGGTGTCCCAGTCGTCCGACGACAGCGGCCAGCCGTGGCTGAACACGATGGGCTGCCCGGTCCCCCAGTCCTTGTAGAAGATCTCGACACCGTCGGCGGTGGTGATCGTCGGCATGGTGTGCTCCCTATCCTTCGACGCGAGACGGGCAGGCCCGTCGACTCTCGACAACTCTTGCGGCGCCCCGGCGGGCGAGGGACCGTCAAATGACTGGTCCGTCGACGGTCTCGAACCGCCGATATCCGGCCTTAATGGACACCGCGGCGGTCAACGGCGCCGGGACCGGCCGAGCACGGCCGGCAGTACCTTTTCGGCCTGCAGCACCCACGCCTGGTAGAAGCTCAGCCCCTCGCTCACGCCGACCCGCCTTCACCGGTGCGGCGCGATGAACTCCCCGATGAACCCGTCGACCTGCGCGCCGCCCCGACGACGACGAACCGGCCGCCGACGGCCGGCCGGCCGGATTCGCGCGACAACTGTCACAGGACTGGCTTGTCCCGCCCCTGCCGCGCATCGTATGCGGTCAGGGCGTCCCGCAACGCGGCCCGAGAATTGATGCCCAGCTTGGGGAAGATCTTGTACAGGTGATCGGCCACCGTTCGGTGCGAAATGAACAACCTCTGGCCGATCTGCCGGTTGGTCAACCCGGCACCCGCCAGCTCGGCGATCTCGCGGTCCCGCGGGGTCAGCGTCGCCGAGACGTCCGGCGAGGAATGCCGCAGCAGGTCCGTGGCCCGGAGCTCGACGTCCGCCCGCGCACGCCACGGGACCGCGCCCAGCTGGGAGAACGCGTTGCGCGCCAACGCCAGCTGCTCGCGAGCCGCGTTCGTGACGAACATCCGTCTCAGCCGTTCCCCGTAGGCGAGGCGCACGCGGGCCAGATCGAACGGCCACCGGTCGAGCTCCTCGCCGGACAACGCGGTCTCGAACCGTTGGCGCACGACGTCGTTCGCCGCGGTCATGGCCAGTACCCCATCGGCCACCAGGCCCAGCCGCGGCGACAGCCGGTCCGGCCGGGCCCCGCGCAGGGCCTCGGCGTGCGCGGACGCCTCGGCGGTCAGCCCCAGGGCCAGGCTCGCCTCCACGAGGTCGAACGCCGACCACAAGGCGATGCCCCGATACGGCGCCAGCTCGCCCGCAGGGCTGACGCGCGCCGCGTGCCGGTAGGCGGCGTCGTGGTCGCCCGCCGCGAGGTCGGCCAAGGCCCGCGCCTGCGCCGCGAGGTGCGTGATCCCGCCGGCCTGGTGCGCCACGGCCCACCGCGACATGTCGTCGGTCAGCTGCCGGGCCGCCGCCACCTCACCCCGCCCCGCGGCCATAAGCGCGCGCACCCAGTGGAAGGTCCAGGTGTGCACCCTGAGCCCATGCCGAGCGCAGAGCGCGATGCCCTCGTCCGCCGCTGAACACGCCTCGTCCCAACGGCCCGTGAGGTACCCGTCGACCCCCGAGAGCACGAGCTCGCTCAACCGGCGCCGGACCGGTGCGCGGCCGGTCCCGCGGGATCGCGTGGATCGTTCGGACGACGACCGCAGGTGCGACAGCCGGTCCGTGAACACCGCGGCCGTGCCGATCCGGATGAGCCGGCCCGGGTCCTGGTCGGCGTCCGGGGCGCCGAGCAGCGTGTCGAGCGCGGTGAGGTCCGCGTCCGACGCGCGGGCGGGGTCGGCGAAGACCGATGCGTTCACGCGCAGCAGCGGCGGCGGCTCGGGCTTCACCTGGCGGACGAAGGCGTGGAACGTCTGCCATGCCTCTTCCGTTCCGACGTACCAGCTGATCACCATGAGGTTCAGCAGCGCCTCGAGCAGCGCCGGGTCGTCGGCGTCGAACCCGTGGTCACCCGCCTCGATCGCCCCGGCCAGGAGCCGGTGCGCGGTCGTGAGGTCGCCTTCGGTGTTGATCAGCAGGTGCGCCGCCGCAGCCGCCCCGGTCAGGGAGCGGGTCACCGGGGAACTGTGCCGCCGGGCGTCGTCGAGCAACCGGCCGGCGGTGGTCAGTTCGCCGAGCGCGTCGGCACGGAGGTAGGCGGCTTCGGCCAGCCGGCGGCTCCGGTCCGCCGGGTCGCGGCCGCGCCAGCGCGTTCCAGCACTCGCACGGCATGGGCCACGTGCAGCGGATTGCCCCAGCCGCCCTCGCCGTCGACGATGATCGGCACTTCCACGAGCGGAGCCAGCCGGCGCACCTGGTCGGCCATGTCCTCCAGGCCGAGGTAGCCGATGTCGGGCACTCCGTACTTGGTGGCTCCGGTCGCGTAGCTGCCCACGTACGCGGCTTGGAAGCCGAGTTCGCGGACGAGCAGCGCGGAAATTCCGTCGTGGACACTCGGCACCGCAAGCGGTTTCGCCGCCGCGATCGCGTGCCGGAGGGTGTTCGCCATGGTGGATCCTTCGTGAGTTCGTGCGGGCGGCAGGGGCGGGGAGCTCGCCTACCGCCAGGGGAGCACCTGGTGCTCGCGCACCAGAGCGCCGTAGTGGTCGGGATTCACCGGGCCCTGCGCCAGCTCCAGCAGAGCGACGGCCGCCTCGTCCGGGGTCGGCGCGCCGCTGACGTCCCACCACACCGACGAGATCCGGGTGTTGATCATCCCCGGGCACACGGCGCAGACGAGCACCCCGCGCGCCAGGTCGCCGTCCCGGCGCTGTGCGGCGAGGGTGCGGACCGCGGCGACCTGGCCGATCTTGGAGGGGATGTTGACGAACGCCGGCCACGCTCCTCCGAACGCGCTGCCGTCCCGCACCGCGTCACGCCACGCGGCCACCGCCGCGTCCACGTCGTCGAGCGTCGCGAGGTCGTCGAACTGCCGGTGCAGGACGGGAGCGAGGTACCGCAGGGTGCCGAGTGAGCTGGCGACGACGATCATCCGCCCGCCGTCGGGCAACCGCGGCGTGAACGCCCGCAGCACGCGCGTGGTGCCGAAGTTGTTGACCTGCGTGTAGTCGCCGACGATCGCGCGCGCGTCGTCGTCGGGCGTGACGGCCATGACCGCGTTGTTGAAGACGATGTCGACCCCGCCGTGCCGCTCGGTCAGGGCAGCCGCCAGCTCCTCGGCGCGGTGCGGGTCCGCCACGTCGAACAGTTCGGTCCTCACCTGCGCGCCGAGACCGCCGAGCTCGGCGGCGACCTTGTCGAGCCGCCCGCGGTCACGTCCGGTCGCGTAGACCACGTCGTCGGGGCCGAGGCGCTGGGCAAGGCCCTTCACCAGAGCCAGGCCCAAGCCCTGGGTCGCCCCGGTGACGAGTGCAACGCGCGGTCGGTCCGTCATGTTCTTCCTCCGGTCATCTCTTGCCGTGAACACCAGAATGCCGGGGAGAAATGCGTGCCGCACCCCGTTGTTTGGGTGTCTGTTGTGCTAGTGCCGCCGCTACCTGGGTAACGCGGCCAAATGCCCTGTGGGCGCGATCTCTGCCGTTTCTTCGGCAGGCAGGAAAACGATCAGTGACTGCTGCTCGTTCTGCGCGTCCATCAGTTTGAGGCAGTCCAGGTCGACGCGGCCGTGACGCGGGTGACGCAGTTCCTTTCGGGCCGGGGAGAACCCGCTCACGCTCTGCTCGGCCCACAGCTCACGAAACATTTCGGACGCTTCTTCCAGGCCGCGGAGCAGTTCGCGGCCCCGCGGATCGTCCGGATGCCGCGCCAGCGCCACCCGCAGCGGGTTCACCACGTAGGCGGGCTTCGGGTGCAGCTCGCGCACCAGCCGGCTCAGGAGCGGGTCGACGCACCGCGGTTTCGGCGGAGCGGGCGGAAGGGCCAGCCCGGCCAGGGTGAACAGATGCGCCCGCTCCGACGGGGACAGCCGGAGGGCGCGGGCCAGGCTCTCGACCACCTGGTGACTGATGCTGATGTCCCGGCCCTGCTCGATCCAGGTGTACCAAGTGACGCTCAGGCTCGCCAGCTGCGCGAGTGCTTCCCGGCGCAGACCGGGTGTGCGCCGGCGCGGGCCCGGTGCGAAGCCGGCCGACGCCGGATCGGTGGCTTCGCGGCGGGCGCGCAGGAAGGCGCCGAGTTCGGTGCGCTGGACCAGTTCGGGCATGCGAAACCTCCCTTCCTGCGCTCGCGAGGACATCACCGTGTGGGCTGCGGAGGGGCCCGCAGCACTCCACGGGTCGAGCGTAGGAGCCGTTGAGCCATGAGGCCAACGAGAGTTCGGCACACCCGGTATGCGGTCTCGTCATGGCTCGCGGAGGAACCGGGAACGGGCCGGCGTCAGGCGGGAAAGCCTTCGTCGATCGCGGCGGCGCGCAAGGCCGCGGCGAGCCGGGCGACGGGCTCAGGGGGACGCTGGGGCAGCCGGGCCAGCAGGATGCGCCGCCGTTCGGCCGGACCGCCGCGGACCGGAAGCACGCGCACCCCAGGTGGCGCCAGCTGCGCGAAGGTGGCGGGCATGGTGGTGATACCCAGGCCCGCGGCGACGAGGTGGAGCTTGGCCGGCCAGTCCCGTGCCGTGTGCGCGATCGCGGGGCGTTCGTCCAGTCCCAGCCAGACCCCGATCGCCCGCTCGTCACCCGGGTTCGCGATCCAGCGCTGGCCGCGCAGGTCGGCCACGTCGATGAACTCGGCGCGGGCCAGGGAATGCGTGCTGGGCACGGCAACGCTCAGGCTGCGTTCGACGAGCGGCTGAAGGTCGAGGGCGGGCGTTTCGCTGTCCGGCGGGCGAAACGGCGGCACCGCGGCCGGCACGGCCAGGTCCAGCGTGCCGGCGCGCAACGCCCGCGCCAACGCCGGGGTGCCACCCTCGCGGGTGATCACCGTGATGGCGGGATCCGTCCGGCGCAGCGCGGCCAGCGCGCGCGGAACGAGCCACGCGCCGGCGCTCGCGAACCAGCCCAGCCGCACCGTGCCGTGCTCCTCGGGCAGGCCCGCCAGTTCCCGCGCGGCGGCGTCGACCTGGTCGATCGCCGCGGCCGCACGACGCACCACGAACCGGCCGGCGGGCGTGAGGCGAACCCCGTCGTGGCGTCGTTCGAGCAACGGCAGTCCCGCCGCGCGCTCCAGCGACGCGATCTGCCGGGACACCGCGGACGGGGTGTAGCCCAGCGCGTGGGCGGCAGCGGTGAACGTGCCTCGCTCGGCCACCTCCCGCAACACCCGAAGGGGGGTGAGCGACGCGTCAGTGAAGACCATCGTGGTCAGCCATACCGGCCACGCCCGCGGCCCGGGGTCACGACGGCGCGGGTGCGGCCACCCGGTGGACCTTCGGTTCCGCGGCCGCTGCGCTCATTCCGGCCGGGCACCGAGGAACTCGCGGTACTCCACGATCCGGCCGCTGCCGTCGATGCGGTGCAGGACGGTTGTCAGCACGTTCTTCCGGCGGGTCCCCGCGATCACGCTTTCGCTGTGGTTGCACACCGCGACCCACGGCCCGGCGAACATCCGCAGGTCCTCCCCCGTCGTGACCACCCGGACGTCCTTGAAGCGCTGGTGCCACCGGTCCCGGTGGGCCACCGCGTCCGCACCCGTCCACCGCCCCGCGGACGGCTCAGCCGGGTACTCGAACACGAAATCGTCCGCGTAGAGCGCGAGGTAGCCGTCCCACTCGCCGTCCGTCCACGCGCGGGCGAACGCGTCCGCGACCGTTTCGAGTGCCTGACGATTCTCGCCACCGGCGTGTTTTGTCATCTTCGCGACCTCTCTCCCCCGCTTGATTCCCGACCCTAAGCAGGGCCGCGGCGATTTCACCAGCGGTGAGGCTGGTGGTGATGAAACCACCATCGGTGCACGGATCCGCCTACGCTCGATTCCATGAGCGAGATCATCGATTCCGTGAGCACCCGGATCGAAGTGAAGAACATCGGCGAAGCCCTGCCGACCTACCAGTGCCTCGCCGGTGACAGCCCCGTGCGGGAATTGTCGTTCCCCGAATTCCGGCTCGCGGTCGTCGGCCCCTTCATGCTGTTCGAGGGCGACCCGGAAGTCCTGGCGGCGCACCGTCGCAATGCGACACTCCGGGTCCACGACCTCGACGCCGCCATCGCCGCCTTCACCAGCCGTGGCGGCGAGCTGGTGTCCCCGGTCGCCCCAGCCGCCGGCGGCCGCCGCGTGCACCTGAAGGACCGGGACGGCAACCTGTTCGAGTGCTTCGAGCCGGGCGCGGCATAGGCCCTCCGGCACGCACCGGATGGGGTGGTCACTCCTCCTGGCCCTCGGCGAGCAGCCGGCGGTTCCCGCGGGCGCGAGGGGCCGGGCGGCATCGAGCGGCAAGCTGATCAGCACGTCTGTCTCCTCGATCGGATCCTGGTGCGACTCGGCCTTCTCCGTGACCGTTTCCGATCGTGTCAGAACGAGCCGAAGATCGGCTTCTGCCGAGATCGACTCAGCGGATCCGGTTGCCCGTCTCGGCGCAGGAGTAGCCGCCGAGCTCCTCGACGCGCGTGCGGAAGCCGGGGTCCGCGATCAGTGTCCACAGTGGAGCCAGGAGCTCGTGCGACACGTCCGCGGCCCGCAGCACGAGATCGTAGGGTTCCTGCGCCACCGGAACGAAGTCGAGGCCGAAGGCGCGGGCCGCGGCGAGGATGCCCAGGCCGGTGTCGGCGCGGCCGGCGGCGACCGCGGCGGCGACGGCGAGGTGGGTGTGTTCCTCGCGGGCGTAACCGGGGATGGCGGCGGGATCGAGGCCGCGGCGGCCCAGTTCGTGGTCGAGCAGGGCGCGGGTGCCGGCGCCGCGCTGGCGGTTGACGTAGCGCACCCCCGGCCGGACGAGGTCGTCGATGTCCTTGAGGCCCAACGGGTTTCCCGGCGCGACGAGGAGCCCCTGGTCCCGGTGCACGAGCCGGATCACGGCGGCCTCGTCGCCGAGCAGGCGTTCCACGTACGGCAGGGTGTACTCGCCGGTGGCGGGGTCGAGCAGGTGCGAGCCGGCGAGGTGGCACAACCCGTCGCGCAGGGCGACCAGGCCGCCGAGCGAGCCGACGTTGGAGGAGGCCAGTGTCACGAGCGGGTCGGCGGCGCGCAGGGCCGAAGCGGCGAGGTCGAGCACGAGGTCGTGCGAACCGATCGCGACGATGGTCCGGTCGATCTCGGCGAGTCCGCGCAGCAGCTCCACGCGGACCTCGGTCCCGGCGTGGTGCCCTTCGACGCCGGCCGGGACCACGAGCAGGCCGTCGGCCCGCACGAGGGAGGTGAGCACCCCGGCGCCGCGCGGGAGCGGGGTCGCGACGACGTGGTCCTGCACGCGGCCCAGCCGCACGCGCACCCAGTCGTCCATGCCGACCACCGACGGCAGTTTCCGGGCGAGGCGGGCCGTGGTCGAGGGCCGTTCGCGGGGCGCGGCGCCTTCGAGCTCGGCCAGCAGGGGCGCGGCGAAGATGTCGAACGTCAGCGCCGCCGACACGGGATAACCGGGCACCCCGAGGATCGGCGTCGCCGGATCGCCGGTGACGGTCCCCAGCACCACGGGATGCCCGGGCCGCACCGCGACCCCGTGCACGGCAACGGTTCCGGCTTCGGCGACGACGCGGGCGGTGTAGTCGTCGCGGCCCGCGCTGGACCCCGCGATGAGCATGACCAGGTCGGCTTCGCGGGCGGCCGTGCGCGCGGCGGCGGTGATGGCGGCCGGGTCGTCGGCGACGATGGCGGTGACCCGGGCGTCGCAGCCGACCTCGCGGGCCTGCGCGGCGAGCATCACCGAGTTGGTGTCGGCGATCTCGCCCGGCCGCAGCTCGGTCCCGAGTGGCCGGATCTCGTCGCCGGTCGGGATGATCACCACGACCGGTGCCCGCCGCACGGCCAGCTCGGTCACGCCGGCGGCGGCACTCGCGGCGACGTCGACCGGACGCAGCCGATGGCCCTCGGGCAGCAGCAGCTCGGCCGCGCTGATGTCTTCCCCGATGGAGCGCACGTGCTGGTACGGCGGCACCGCCGTGTGCAGCTCGGCACCGCCGGGCGTGTGGTGGACGTGTTCACGCATGACCACCGCGTCGTACCCGGGCGGCAGCGGGTCGCCGGTGTCGACGACTTCGAAATCCGTCACCACCACGGGCGCCGTCTCCGAGGCCCCCACCGTGTCGGCCGCGCGCACGGCGATGCCGTCCATTCCGGACGAGTCGAACGCCGGTGAGGACCGCAACGCCCACACCGGTTCCGCGGTGACCCGCCCCACCGCCTCGCCGACGGGGACCCGGATCGCCCCGACCCGCGCCGGGCACCCGGCGGCCGCCCGCGCTTCCCGCCAGGCGGCGTGGGCCTGGGCGGCGGGGACATCGGAGATGAACGGGCTGTTCATGCGTACAGCGTGACATCCACGTCCAGGCCGCCGTCGAGCCCGGTCGCCGGTTCCGGGACGACCACGTACCCGTCCGCGCGGGTGAGCACCGACAGCAGCGCGGACGGCCCGAACAGCGGCTCGGCGACACCGTCGCGCACGCGGACCTGGACCACGTCGAGCCGGCCGGCGGCCGAGGCCAGATCGCGCGACAGCCGGGCACGCGTCGAAGGCCGCGCGGGCGGGATCTCACACCCGCTGAGCCGCCACAGCACGGGAATCCCGATCTGCCCGAACACCACCAGCGCGGACAAGGGGTTGCCCGGCAGGCCGATCACCGGGATCCCGCCGCACTCGGCCAGCAGCGTCGGCTTCCCCGGTTTGATCGCCAGCCCGTGGCACCAGACCTCGCCGACCGCGGCGACGGCGCCCGCGGTCTCGTCCCGAGCGCCGACCGACGACCCGGCCGACACGACCACCAGGTCCGCCCCGGGCAGCACCGCCGTCAGCTTGTCCTTCAGCGCCCCGGGTTCGTCCGAGACGATGCCGGCGAGCACCGGGTCGCCGCCGGCTTCGAGCACCAAGCCGGCCAACGCGGACGCCGTGGCGTCGCGCACCTGGCCCGCGGCGAGCGTGGCGGTCCCGGGCGGGACGACCTCGTCGCCGGTCGAGATGATCACGACCCGCGGCCGCGCGTGCACCGGCACGGACACCACGCCCGCGGCGGCCAGCAGACCCAGCTCCGGCGCCCGCAACGGCCGTCCACCCGGGACGAGCGGCGCGCCGGCGGCCACGTCGTCGTCGGCGCGCACCAGCCCGCCGCCCGGCGCGACCGGCCGGGTGACCTCGATCGTGCCCGGCATGGTCTCGGCGGTGAACTCGACCATCACCACCGCGTCCGCCCCGTCGGGCAGCACCCCGCCGGTCGGCATCGCCACGCAGCCGCCCGGCCGCACGGACACCGTGGGCGCGGTGCCCATCCGGACCGCGCCGAGCAGGTCCAAATAGGACGGCAGGCCGTCGGAGGCGCCGTAGGTGTCCGCCGCCCGGACCGCGAACCCGTCCACTGTGGACTTGACGAAGCCCGGCAACGCGTGTGGCGACGGGATGTCGCCCGCCGGTACCCGGTGCAGGGCCGCCGGCAACGCGACGGTCTCGACGGCGGTGCGGTGCGCCGGACGGAACCCGGCGAGGGCCTCGGCGACGGTGCGGGTGGTGAAGAACTCGCGTCCGCTCACCGACCCGGCTGGTCCTTCGCTCCCTCGGGCTTCGGGTGGGGACGCGCCGCGGCGCCGCCCTTGGCCAAGCCCAGCACCGACACCACCGGCCCGAGCGCGACCTGGCCGAGCCCGCAGATCGACGTCTTGCGCATCGCCTCTTCCAGCTGCAGGATCTTCCCGCGCCCGGCGTCGTCCAATTCGGACTCCGTGTCGAGCACACCGCGCAGCAGCGTGTGCGCCTTCGTGGACCCGACCCGGCAGGGCACGCATTTGCCGCACGACTCGTTGCGGAAGAACCGCAGCACGTTCGTCGACGCGGCCAGCAGGTCGGTGCCTTCGGCCAGCACCACCAGGGCGCCGGAGCCCAGCATCGTCCCGGCCTCGGCCAGCGACGCGAAGTCCAGCCGCAGGTCGAGCTGGTCGGGTCCGATGAAATTGGACGACGCCCCGCCCGGCTGAACCGCGCCCACGGGCGCACCGTCGAGCACCCCACCGGCAGTGTCGATCAGCTCCCGCACGGTGGTACCCATCGGCACGCAGTACACGCCGGGGTCGGCCACATGCCCGGAGACGGCGAAGAACTTCCAGCCGGTCGAGTCGCCGATGCCCTGCGAATGCCACCAGTCCGCGCCGCGCTGCAGGATCACCGGCACGTCGGCGAAGGTCTCCACCGAGTTGATCAGGGTGGGCCGCCCGTGCAGGCCGTAGTTGCCCGGGAACGGCGGTTTGTTGCGGGGCTCGCCGCGGTGGCCCTCCATGCACTCGAGCAGCGCCGTCTCCTCGCCGAGGATGTAGCCGCCCGGGGAGACGAAGAGGTCCAGCTCCAGCCGCCGCCCGCTGCCGCACGCGTCCGGCCCGATCACCCCGGCCTCGCGCAACGCGGCGATCTCCTCGCTCAGCACGTGTTCCTCGGGGCCGTACTCGTGCCGGATGAACACCCAGCCCTGCTCGGCACCGACCACGGCCATGCCCAGCAGCAGCCCTTCCAGCACCAGGTGCGGCTGCTCGGCGAGGATCTGCCGGTCCTTGAACGTGCCCGGCTCGGACTCGTCGGCGTTGCAGATGGCGTACTTCACCGTGCCCGGCTGGGTGCCGGCGACCAGGTTCCACTTCTGCCCGGTCGGGAACCCGGCACCGCCCATGCCGCGCAGCCCGGAGTCCTTCAGCGTCGCCACCACGGACTCGGCACTGATCTCGCCGGCCAGCAACGCGCGCAACGAGCGATAGCGCTCGCCCACCCCGGAACCGCCGGGGTACGGATCGTTCGGCCACGGCTCCTCGCGCCGCACCGCCGACGCGGGCCCGACTCCCCCGCCGCGCGCGGCGGTGACCAACGTGTCCACTTCGGACACCGGCGCCGGGTGCTCGTTCACCGCGGCCGCGGGTGCGGCGTCGCAGCGGCCCAGGCACGAGACCTCGACCAGCTCGACGTCGGTGTCTTCGCCGTACTGCTGCTTGATCTCCGCGATGCGGTCCTCGCCCGAGCGCAGCCAGCACGACAGGTCGTGGCAGACGCTGATCTGCACCTTTTTCGGCGGGGTGGTGCGGAAGTGCGGGTAGAACGAGATCAGGCCCTCGATCTCGTACCGCGGCCGGCTCACGTCGCGCGCCAGCTCCTCCAGCTCCTCGCGCGGCAGCCAGCCGAGCCGGGCCTGGATCGCGTTCAGCGCCGGGATCAGCGACGGGCCGGGGAACTTGCCCGCCCGCGCCTCGACGCCGGGCACCCGCTCGGGACTCAAGGTCATTCCGCGACTCCTGCCGCCGTGACGGATTCGGTGTGCGCCGCGCCCAGGGCCTCGACCTGGATCGCGCAGAACTTGAACTCGGGGATCTTGCCGTACGGGTCGATCTCGTCGATGGTCAGCAGGTTCGCCGCCGCTTCCCGGAAGTGGAACGGGATGAAGCAGTTCCCGAGCTGTTCGCGGTGCGAGATCTTCACCTGCAGCTCGATCACCCCGCGCCGGGACCGCACGCGCGCCCGTTCACCGTGGGCCAGGCCGCGGTCGGCGGCGTCCTTCGGGTGCATGTACACCTCCGGGATCGGGGCGATCGAGTCCAGCGCGAACGAGCGCCGCGTCATCGACCCGGTGTGCCAGTGCTCCAGCAGCCGGCCGGTGTTGAGCACCAGTGGGTACTCCGCGTCCGGGAGTTCCTTGGCCGGCAGCCACTGCGCGGCGACGAGGTGGGCCAGGCCGTCGTCGGTGTTGAATCGCTCGTCGAACAGCACCACGGTGCCGTCGGAGTGCTCCGGGTCGGCGTTGGGGTAGAGCTTCCCGGACAGGCCGAGGTTGTCGTGGCGCAGGTTCTTGTACGAGGGCATCAGCGCGACCATCTCGTCGAAGATCTCGCTGGGGCCCGAGTAGTTCCAGTCCAGGCCGATCCGCCGGGCGATGTCCTGCACGATCTCCCAGTCGACCCGCGCCTGCCCGGGCGGGTCCATGACCTTGCGGCCCAGTTGCACCCGCCGGTCGGTGTTGGTGTAGCTGCCGTCCTTCTCCAGGTAGGACGACGCGGGCAGGATCACGTCGGCGAACTCGGCCGTCTCGGTGAGGAAGATGTCCTGCACCACGAGGAAGTCCAGCGCGCCGAGGGCCTTGCGGACCTTGTTGATGTTCGGGTCGGACAGGAACGGGTTCTCCCCGAGCATGTACATCCCGCGCACGCCACCGGGTTTGAGCACCGAGCCGATGATCTCGGTGACGGTCAGCCCGCGCTTCGGGTCCAGGGTCGTGCCCCAGGCCTGCTCGAACCGCTGCCGGGTGCGGTCGCGGTCGACGCCCTGGTAGTCCGGGTAGAACATCGGGATCAGGCCCGCGTCGGAGGCGCCCTGCACGTTGTTCTGGCCGCGCAACGGGTGCAGCCCGGTACCGGGCCGGCCGACGTTGCCGGTGATCGAGCACAGCGCGATCAGGCAGCGGGCGTTGTCGGTGCCGGTGGTGTGCTGGGAAATGCCCATGCCCCAGTAGATGACGCCCGCGCCGGCCTCGCCCCACTCTCGGGCGACCTCGCGGATCAGGTCCGCGTCCACGCCGGTGATCTGCGCGGCCCGCTCCGGCGGGTACTCCGCGACCGTGCGCGCGAGCTCCTCGTAGCCCGACACGCGCTCGGCGATGAACTCGCGATCGATCATCCCGAGCCGGATCACCTCGTGCATGATCGAGTTGTAGAACGCGACATCGGTGCCGGGCTTGACCTGGCAGTAGTAGTCGGCGTGCTCGGACACCGTGCTGGCGCGCGGGTCCACGTAGACGATCTTGGTGCCGCGCCGGCGGGCCTGCTTGAAGAACGAGCTGGCGACCGGGTGGTTCGCCGTCGGGTTGGACCCGGTGATGATCACGATGTCCGCGTTGGTCACGTCGCCGTAGGTCGTGGACACCGCGCCCGAGCCGACGCCCTCGAACAGCGCCGCGACCGAGGACGCGTGGCACAGCCGGGTGCAGTGGTCGACGTTGTTGGTGCCGAACCCGGCCCGGATGAGCTTCTGGAAGAGGTAGGCCTCCTCGTTGGAGCACTTCGCCGAGCCGAACCCGGCGATGGCGCCCGGCCCACCGGTCGCGTGGATCTCCTTGAGCCGCCGCGCGACGAGGTCGAGCGCCTCGTCCCAGGTCGCCTCGCGGAAGTGCGGCATGACCTCGTCGTAGTCGACGAGCCCACCCGGCTTGCGCCGGCCGTCGCGGCCGCGCTTCTGGCTCCGGCCGCCCCCGCTGCGGTTCCCGCCGCCACCGCCGCGTCCACGGTCGTTCTCGGCGTCGCCGCGGACGTCCGCGGACAGCGGGCCCTTCGGGTACGACGAGTCGATGCGGATGAGCGGCGTGGTGAGCCGTTGCGGTGAAGCGGCGTAGTCCCAGCCGTAGCGGCCCTTGACGCACAGCCGGCTCTTCGACCCGGGCTGGTCGCGGCCTTCGGCGAAGGAGATCGCGCCGCGGTCGCGGTCGACGTAGTACGTCAGCGCGCAGCCGACCCCGCAGTAGGGGCAGACGCTGTCGACGGCGTCGAGCTGCTCGCGGGGCTGGATCGGGATGAGGTTGATCGCCTTGTTGGTCAGCGCGCCCGTCGGGCAGGCCTGCACGCACTCGCCGCAGGTGACGCAGGAGCTGGAGCCCATGGGGTCGTCGAGGTCGAACGCGATCTTCGTCGAGTAGCCCTTGCCGGAGCGGCCGATCACGTCGTTGCCCTGGATGTCGTCGCAGGCCCGCACGCAGCGGTCGCAGAGGATGCAGGCGTCGTGGTTGACCGCGATGACCGGGTTGGACAGGTCCGTGCCGCGCCCGGAGCCGCAGGGCAGGTCGGTGGTCTCCTTGGCGACGTCGAAGCGGTCGGCCAGCTCCAGCAGCAGGTTGTCGCCGGTCGTGGTCTGCTTGGGGTCCTCGGCGCGGTCCGGCTGGTCCGACAGCAGCAGCTCGGTGAGCGTCGCGCGGTTGCGTTCCAGCTCGGGCGTGCTGGTCTTGACTTCCATGCCGTCCTCGCACGGGCGCACGCACGCGGCGGCGAACACGCGGCCGCCGGTGTCGACCACGCACATCCGGCAGACGCCGACGGGGTCGTAGCGCTCGTTGTGGCACAGCACGGGAATGTCGATGCCGGCCTGCTGAGCCGCGTTGTAGATGCTCGTTCCCTCGGGCACCGTCACGGAGTGGCCGTCGATCGTCGTGGTCACCGTACGCACCGCTGTGGCCGGCTCATCGACTGTCGTCATCACTGACCTCCGTCACAAGCGAGCGTATGTCGTATACAACA
The DNA here is from genome assembly GCF_040704195.1 of Amycolatopsis sp. NPDC047767. Classification (NCBI taxonomy): domain Bacteria; kingdom Bacillati; phylum Actinomycetota; class Actinomycetes; order Pseudonocardiales; family Pseudonocardiaceae; genus Amycolatopsis; species Amycolatopsis sp. NPDC047767. The sequence continues at coordinate 118,237 of NZ_JBEYSJ010000014.1, read as the reverse complement.
TACCTCGTACAGTCAGGCTTCGAGGAGGAGTCCGGGAAGGTCGCTGGCGCGCACCCGTCCTTCCTCATCGAGCCCACGGGCAACGTAATAACTGTCGACCATGGCCTGCAATTGCTGCGCGGTCAACGTCGCGGCACGACCGGACGCCAGCTCCAGCGGCGTTTCCAGCATGCGGGGCGGCAGGGTGTCGTCCTTCGCGGTGGCACCTTCGCGCTGGTTGAAGGCCCGCTTGGCCCGCACGATCCGCTCGGCCGTGGCCCGCAGCTCGTCCGCGTCGACCGGCCAGCCGGTGACCAGGGACAGCAGCGTGGCCCACTCGGTGAACGGGTCCTCGAACACCCCGCGCAGGAACTTGCACAGGATCATCGAGTCCATCACCGCGGCCCGGTCCTCGGTGCCGATCGCCGCGCCGACGTGGGCCGCGCCGCCGCGGAACCGGTTCACCTCGCCCGAGAGGTCGGCTTCGTAGGCGCCGGACCGGTTGTGGTCGGCGCCGCGCGCGTTCACCGCCAGGCCCAGCGCCATCGACTGCAGGCTGCGCGGCTCGTAACCCGGCAGCTCCAGGCCCTTGACCTGCGGGGCGAAGCCGATCGAGCCGTGCCCGACGATCGCGGCCGCGCGCCGGGACCCCTGGGCCAGCAGCTCGCCCAGCCCGGCCTCGCGGGCGCCGATCGACTCGAGCGCCCGCAGCAACGCGGCGCCGTCGCCGAACTTCAGCCACGGCTCGTCGATCAGGCCCCGCTCGACGCATTCCATGGCCCACGCGATCGTGCCGCCGGCCGAGATCGTGTCCAGACCCAGCTCGTCGCACTTCGCGCTGGCGGCGAACACGTCGTCGGGATCGGAGACCCCGCACAGCGGGCCGAGCGCGAACACGTTCTCGTACTCCATCCGCTGACTGCCGCCGCCCTTGCGGGAGTAGATGTGCTCGCAGCCGATCGAGCAGGACGCGCAGCTGTTGCGGGCCACCCCGCGCAGCTCGTGCAGCTCCTCGGCGGCGAGCTTCGGCGCGCCGTCGAAGGTGGCGGCGGTGAAGTTGCGGGTCGGCAACGTGCTGACCGCGTTGAACGCCAGCAGGTTCGCCAGCGTGCCCAGCTCCCGGTACTTCGCGGTGGCCGGGCCGAAACTGCGTCGCCGCAGGTCTTTCGCCGCGGCCAGCACCCCGGCCTGGTCCGCGACGGCCACCTTGGTCGCCGACCGCACGAGGACCGCCTTGATGTTCTTCGCGCCCAGCACCGCGCCGAGCCCGCCGCGCCCGGCGTGGCGGCCGTCGTGGCTGATCGTGGCGTAGCGGACCTGACGTTCCCCGGCCGGCCCGATCGCCGCCGTGCGCCAGCCCCGCCCGAACCGCTGCCGGGCCCGTGCTTCGGCGTCGGCCGCGGGCAACCCGGCCAGCTCCGGCGCCGGTTCGAGGCGCACTCCGTCGCCGTCGACGAGCAGCACCGACAAGCGGGCGGCGCGACCGCGGATGACGAGGGCGTCGTGCCCGGTCAGCTTCCCGGCGATGGCGAACTGGCTCGACGCCAACGCGTCGGTCAGCAGGCCGGTCAACGGGGACTTGGCGACGACGGCGAACTTCGCGCTCGTGGTCAGCGGCGTGCCCACGAGCGACGAGAACACGAACGCCAACGGTGCTTCCGGCGCGAGCGGATCCACCCGCGGCGGCGCGAACCGGTGCAGCAGCCACGTGCCCAGCCCGACGCCGCCGAGGTACGCGCGCAGCACGCGCTCGTCCAGCTCGCACGTTTCACCGGTCGCCGTGTCGTCCCCGACGTCGACGACCAGTGCCCGCCCGAAAAAGCCTCCCGGCGCCATGCCTCCGACTGTAGGCCCGTTCGAGCGGTTGTGGCGCGCTCAGCCGCCGGCATCTGCCGACAGGAACGCCACCGAATCCCCCGTCACGAGCGGCAGCAACGGATCCCGCGTCACCTGCTCACCGTTCACCGCGGCGACCACGTGCCGGTCCAGCGCCAGCCCGGCCAGCTCGGCGGCCGCACCCAACGTGGCCGCACGGCCGGTCCGCGGCCGGTGCCCGTCCTTGCCCGCCAGTGCCCCGAACCGTTCGACCGTCACCTCCGGCGCCGGGCGGTGCCGCACCTCGGCGTAGTCCTCCGGCGTGTTCACGTTGATCACCGACTCCAGCTCCGGGTCGAGCTTCGCCAGCGCCCGGTCGGAGAGCAGCTGGGCGTCCTCGAGCTGGGCGACGGTGCAGTGCTTGAACAACATCCCCGGCCGCAGGTCGCCCTCCCCGATCAGCCCGGTGATCAGCCCGGCCAGCGACGTCCGGTACGCGGCCGCCAGCGGCTGCCGGAACCCCCGGGCCACCGGCATCACCATGTCCGCACCCGTCTCCGCCAGCCCGCGCAGCACTCGCCGCACCCACGCGGGATGCAGCAACGGCATGTCCGTCGAGCACACGAACGCCGCCTCGGCCCGCTCCGCCACCGCCGCCAGTCCCGCCGCGACCCCCTGCATCGGCCCGAGGCCCTCGACCGGATCCTCGACGACCTCGACGGCCGCCGGCAGCTCGGGCAGCTCCTGCCCGGCCGCCGCGACGACCACCACCGGGCCGTCGATCACCCGTCCCAGCACGGCACACGTCCGGTACAGCAGCGTCGAGCCGTGCCACTCCAAGCCCGCCTTGGGCCGGCCCATCCGCGACGATCGCCCACCGGCAAGCACCACACCCGCCTCGGTCTGCATCTGCCGGAGGATAGCCGCGAGTCACGGACGGTGGCGAGGAACAGCCACCGCGGCGTTCCCCGGCCCGGCCGCCTCGGCCGGGCCGCCGAGCGAGAAGAGCGACTGCGGCGTGCTCACAACAGCGGGCCGGGCTCGTAGGTCACGGCCGGGTCCGGGACCGGCCCCCGTTCCTCCGCCGTGCGAACCGGCACGACGACAACCGGGCAGCGGGACTCCTTGAGGCAGTGGGCGGACACGGACCCGACGAGCAGCCGCAGCAGGCGGCCGTGGCCGTGGCTCCCGACGACGAGCATCGCCGCGTTCTGCGAGACCCGCACGAGGACCGGACCGGGCGCGCCGTCGACGGGCTCCGCCCGGACCGGCACCGGGTCGGCGCCGGCGAGCGCCTCGGCGACGGACTGCGCCAGCCGCTGCCGGTAGCGGTTTTCCAGGTCCCGCGGCGACCGCGCCGCCGCCGACTCCAGATCGGCGGTGGGGTCGTAGGTCCACGCCCGGACCGCCACGACCCGCCGGCCGCTCGCCTTCGCCTCGGCCAGGGCCCAGCGCAGCGCCGCGGCGCTGCCCGCCGAACCGTCGACACCGACGACGATGTCGTTCTCGTCTGCCGTGGTCACGGCCTTCTCCTCTCCCGACGGGGACGGGGCCCGGCAGGGCGCCGCGCTCGGCCGCGGCGATCGCGTGCCGGGCGCGACCGATCACGTCGGGGTCCACCGAGATCGACGTGATGCCGGTCCGCACCAGTAGCTCGGTGAGACCGGGATTCGCCGAGGTTGGCACCCGATCGACGGGGCCCGTATCACCGGCGAAGGCAGCCGGGTCCCGTGCCGTCGTCCGCGCGGCGCCCCCGGCGCACGAGCCAGGACGGGCACGACCGCGGCTCTCCCGCTCATCGCCGGCCCTGCCGCTGCGCGGGCTCCGCGGCCAGCTCGCCGGCGATGGTCCGCGCCCAGGCCCGGATCATCGGCCAGTCGCGGTTGTCGCCGTCCGGTACTCGCAGCGCGGCGACCACGGCCCGTTCGGGGAAGCGCAGCTTCGCGCGCTCGATGCGGCCGCCGAAAAGCCGGTGCTCGCGGGCGCCCGAAGCGACCAGCACGTCCGAGACGTCCACCGGATCCTCCCCCGGGTGCGCCTGCTCCCCCGCCGGCCCGCTGGAGAACAGCCACACGGGGACGCGGCGCAGCTCCTCCTGGTGCTCGTGCACGACACGACGGGCGCTGTCGAGCCAATGCCCGAAGTAGACCGCGCTGCCGAGCACCGCCGCGTCGTACCCCGCGAACGACGTGACGTGCTCGGCATCGCGCACCTCGGCCTCCACCACGACACCGGTTTCCTCGAGCGAAGCCCTGGCCGTCGCGGCGATCTGCTCGGCGATTTCCCTCGTGGCGCCGTGCCTGGTCGCCACCACGACGAGAATCCTCATGGCCAGCCGCCTTCCGATCGACCCCCTCACCGTGGCGTCCCGCCGCGGCCCGCGGCAGAGCAGGAAGTCACTTCCGGCGATGACGAAATCGGCCACGCACACACCGTCCGATCCTGGCGCGCGCACGGGGGCGCGCCGAGCCTGGACACTCCACCCCCGCCCGAAGAGGAGGAACCATGACGGATTCCCACCCGCAGGCACCCGATCTGCTCGGCGACCGGTTCGTCCCGCACCCCCAGTTCTCCCTGGTGCGCCATGAGATCGTCGACGCGCCGGCCAAGGAGACGTACGCGGCGGCACGCGACCTCGACCTGACGGACGTCCACAGTGGACTTCTGACCGTCACGGAGCGGGTCCGCGAGCTGCCCGCGCGCTGGCGCGACCGGCGCCACGGCCCGCCCCGGCAGCCCACCCGCCTGACCGTCGACGACCTCGACAGCGGTTCCGACTGGGCGCTCCTCGGCGAGCACCCGGGCACCGAGTTCGCGGTCGGCGTCGCCGGGAAGTTCTGGCGCCCGGTCGTCACCTGGCGCCGGGTCGACCCGGACGACTTCGCGGCGTTTTCCGAACCCGGGTACGGGAAACTGGTGATCACGTTCGGCGTGCGGTCCTACGGAGTCCACCACAGCCTGCTGACCGTCGACAGCCGAGTGCAGATGACGGACCCGCAGAGCTGGCTCAAGTTCCGCCGGTACTGGCGAATCGCCCGGCCCTTCGCCCAGGCGGCGCACGCCACGCTGGTGCGGACGATCTCCGAGGAGGCACGGGCCCGGGCTCTCGCCGCCCCCGGCCGGCCGGATTGAACACGCTGCTCGACCCGGCGGCCGCGGCTTCGGGAACCGGCTCGGGTTCCCCGCAGGCGTATCGGACACCACGGCTTTCCCGATCGCGCGCCGTCCCCCGACCGGCGGGTCACGGCATCATCCGGTGGCGCGACCGACCTTCCCGCCGAGCCGCCCCCACCGAGTCGTCACCGCCGCACCGGATCCTCAGCCGCGGCCGGACCCGGTCCGCTGGGCCCGGGCGAGGGACTCGCCCCACTCCCGGGCGCGGGCTCGTTCTCCCTCCACCAGCCGCGTTTCGCCGTCCACCACCTCGACGAAGAAGCTCGTCGCCGGGACGATCGGCGGATGACCGAGGCGGCGCAGGATCTTGTCGGCCACCCTCGCGGCGGAGCCGGTCAGCCACCGAGGTTTGTGGAGCCTGGTATCGAACGCGGCCGTGGTCGTTCCCGGTGGCAGGACGTGAAACCCGCCCAGCCACTCGCGCATCCCCGACTCGTGCGTGAGAGTCCCTTCCGGGGCCTGCTCCGCCGCCGCCTTGCGCGTCGACGGCCGGCTCATCCCGTGGACGTGCGTCGGCGCGCCCACCACGAGCAGGTCGCGCCCCATCAGATCGCGCGGCGCGAGGTCGACGGGGACGACCTCGGCGGAACCCAGCCCGTCCGCCACCGCGCGGGCCACCTCTTCGGTGTCACCGAACATGGACTCGTACACGATGATCGCGTGCATCCCGTCCACCTCCTCACCTGTCGAGCCGAGCCGGCTCGTGCGTGCTGCCTTCGATGTCCTCCGCGGCGACGTCCAGCAGCCGGTGCGCGAGCGCGCTCAGCGCCCGGGCGGCGGCGAGCTCGTCGCCGATCTCCGGGACGTCGCGGTCGACCGGGTTGAGCCGCGCGGTGCCCGCGGCGTCGAGCGGCGTACCCGACCCAGTGTGCAGCCGGGCCGTGGCGTTCGTCCGCCCTTCGTCTTCGCTGAGCAGCACTTCGACGTGCCATTGCCTGGTGTGCATGACTTCCTCCTGTTCCGCCGACGGTTCACGAGCGCGTTTTCCTGCTCGCGATGGCGAACCACTCCTGCTGCCACTTCCCCATGCGGTGGCGGTTCAGTGCGAAGACGGCGATCCCGTAGAGCAGCGCCAGCCCGAGCCACCCCGCGAACAACAGCCCGGCCGCGGCCGCGACCGCGTTCACGACGGCGGCGGCGGCGCTCAGCGGCGGGTCGACCACGACGCCGGCGCGATCCACCCAGATCGGCACGGTATCGCCGCGGTGGGAGCCTTCGATCGCATCCACCTTCCCGACGTGCCGGACGCCGTCGGCGGAGTGCCAGGTCGCGTCGGTCGGCACCGGGCTGCCGGCGGCGCCGCTGCGGCCACTCACGGAAACCGGCGGACCGTCCGCGAGCAGAGTCGCCGTCACCGGCGCGTAGTCGGCGAGTTCCCGCGCCGAGACCGCCTGCTGCGAAGCGTAGACCGACGAGCCGGCGGCGGCCGAGAACGGGACCGCGGCCAGGGCCGCGAGAAGCACCATGAGCACCAGTCCGGCCTGCAGCCGGTCCGAAGTCCGCGCGACGGAACCGCGTGCGGGAACGAGCACGTGCCACCACCGCGGCAAGCGGTTCGCCGAGGGGATCATGTCTCGCGCCTTTCCGTTCGACGGGCCGGTTTCCGCTCAGCATGGGCCGCGCACCGGCCGGCCCGAAGAGGCCTTCTGCCCGCATCGCCGGGTCGCCGGTCCCCGGCGTGCACCCCTGCCGGTGTCCGGCCGAGGACCAAAGACCCTTGGCCCGTCCTGGCCGCGGGCGTCAAGGTCGGACGAGACACCCACGCGCCCGAACGGAGAACCGCGATGCGAACGCGTGACGTCATGACGACCCCGGTGATCAGCGTGACTTTCGACGCTTCGCTCTCCGAAGCCGCTCGCGTGATGACCCGATGGGGCTTCACGACCCTGCCTGTAGTCACCCGTTCGGCCAAGCTCGTGGGTCTGATCAGCGAAACGGACCTCGTCCAGGCCGGCTTCCCCGGCGACTCGGCCACCGGGGACCCCGACACGGGTGTCCTGCTCGCCGGCCATCGCACCGTGTCCGCGGTCATGCGCCCGTGTGTCACGACCGCGACCCCCGACCTCGACGCCACCGCGCTGGCGCACCGCATGACCGAAGCCGGGGTGCGCGCGCTGCCCGTGGTCGACGACAGCGGGTTGCTGGTGGGCATGGTGACGTTCCAGGACCTGCTGCGCGTCCTGCCCGCCGGAGAACCGTCCTCATAGGACATCGCGGCAGGTGGTCAGCGAGCGGGCACGTCGGGGGCGCGCACGGTCGTCACGTCCGCCACCGGACGGCGCGCCGTCATCCGCGAAGGCAGGCCGTGGCCGAGCCGCAGCAGCGTGTGCGGCCGGCCGGTGCCGCGGAAGAGGTCGAGCAACGGTGCGCGGGTGCCCGGCGCCTCGAAGGGCTGCGACACGAACGACGAGGCGAGGCCTTCCGCGGTCGCGGTCAGCAGGACTCGTTGCAGCACCAGCCCGGCACGCACCTCGGCGGCCGCACCGTGGTCGCGGGTCAGCACCGCGGCCAGCACCGGATCCTGCTCGAACGAGCGGGGCACGATGGCCGGGTTCTCGTGCGACGAACGCAACGGCGACGTCCCGGGCACGTCCGGCGGGGGGCCGAAGGCGATCGTCGGCACTCCGTCCGGGCTGTCGGGCTCACGGCCCGTCCACCGGGCGGTCTCGGCGCGGAACTCGGCGTCGAGCGATTGTTCGGACTCGGCCCGGCGGACGAGCGCGGTCACCTTCGGGTACCGGCCCGACGCGTCGAGGAACTCCAGCACCCCACCCTCACCGAGCGCGGCGGACTTGAGCCGCGCGCGGGCGACCGGCGACACCGGGTGCGCGGACATCGGGCGGCGGTTGGTGTGCCGGCGCCAGACGGCCTCGACGAGCCGCCGGTCGGGCAAGGCCGGGCACGTGCCGCCGACGACCCGCACGACGGCGAGCAGGTCCGGGCGGTCGGGTTCGGGGATGATCCGCACCGCGGCGTCGAATCCGTTGGCCCGCAACATGATCACCAGGTTGTACACCGCCGCCCCGCACGAGAGCCGGGCCTCGCGGGAATCCGGGTCGGCGACGGGCAGGACGCGGTCGTGGTCGAGCCACACTTCGATGCGGGGCCCCTCGACCACGAACCGCCACGGCTGGGTGTTGTGCGGTGACGGCGCGCGGACCGCGGCCGACAGGGCCTGTTCGACGACGGGGGAAAGCACTGTGGTCATCGTGGTCTCCTGGGCGAGCCGGCCCGGGTCAATCCGGGAGCAGGTCGGCGAGGGGGCGGCGGGGCGAAGGCGGCGCAGGGGCCAGCGAGTGCCCGTAGCGGAAGATCACCTGCGGCAGTCCCGGCAGGGCCAGCCGCTCGGCGAGCACCTCGCGGAAGCCGCACAGGTGCAGCGGCTGGGTGAGGACCGACCCGGCGAGTCCGCGCGCGGTCGCTTCCAGCCACGTCCGGGCGCACCCGGCGCCGGCGGCGAGGTGTTCGCGCCGGCTGTCCCCCTCGGTGCAGAAGACCAGGAGGTGCTCCGCTTCGAGCCGCGCGGTGAGCCGGGCGTCGTCCGGCACCGGCGTTTCGCGGCGCACCAGCCCCGCGGCGGGCAGCGACTCGGAACCGAGCGCCGCCTCGGGCACTCCGTCCTCGGCGCCCGACGCGTGGGAACCGAACGTGCTCGCGGTCCACGCGCGCAGCTCTCGCTGGTAGGCCGGGTCGGCACGGAAGGCCCGGGTGGCGAAACCCAGCATCGCACCCAGTTCGCCGAGATGCCGGGGCACCACGGCGCACACGCACGTCTCGCCGCCCGCCGCGGACACCGCCTTCTGGTCCACTTCGGACACCGGCTCGGCCGAGAACCAGCGGCGGTGGCTGCGCCGGCGCCCGATGGCGTGGAAGCGCGCGAGCTCGGCGTGGTCGGGGCTGAAGCCCGGCTCGGCGTGGACCGTGGCCACGACCGCACCGCCGGCGGGGTAGGTCGTGGTGGTCGCCCGGCACAGCACCCGAGCCGCCGTCTGCAGGTGCGCGAGCGCCGCGCCACAGGAAACCATGCGGTCGCGGCCCTCCGGGTCGTGGCTCGGCAGCGCCACGGAAGCGCGCTCGATCAGGTCTACGTCGCTGTGCCGGACCCGCATGCGCCACGGTTGCGTGTTGTGCACGGACGGGGCCCGGCTCATCGCCCGGGCGAGCACCGCGATCTCGGAAGGAGCGAGCGCCGTCGCCTGCGCCGAGGTCCTCATGTTCCACTCCTGTACCCGGAGACGGTCACTCCGGCGAACCCCATGCTCGCCGTCCCGCGATCCCGCCGATGGGGCCCAAAGTCACCGCGCCCACGGCAGACGTCCTCGCCCGTACCGGTGACCTCGTGCCCTAGCCCCGCCCGACCCCCTAGACCACGCTCGACCGGTGACCCGAGGAAAGGCGTGTGCGATGAGTTCCGCGAACCCGGCCTCCGGCCGCCTCATCCTCGTCGGCTTCGACGGCTCTCCGCAGAGCGACGCGGCGCTGCGCTGGGTGCTCGGCGTCGCCGCCCAGCCCGGTGACTCCGTGCGGGCCGTGCTGGTGCGGCCGGCGGAAACCCTGTTGCCGGGCTCGTCTTTCGCGCCGCAGCCGCGCGGCCGCCGGGCCGCCGGTGCGTACGCCCCGCACGACGACATCGCGCGCATCCGCGCCCAGTTCCCGGGCGCCGCGGACGTCACGATCTCGACCCCGCGGGGCGATCCGGCCACGGAGCTGATCACCGCGTCCACCGAAGCCGATCTGCTCGTGGTCGGCGCACACGGCGCCGGCCGTACACGGGAACTGCTGCTCGGCAGCGTTTCGCGCGACTGCGTGCGCTATTCGCGCTGCCCGGTCGTGGTCGTCCCGCCCGGGGCCGCGCGCCGCCTGGCCGCGGCCACGTCCGCCTGACCGCCGAGACACGCCGGGATCAGCCGAGACGCGCCGGGATCACCGCAACGGCGCGGTCCACTGAAGCCGCACGCCGCCGCCGGGACGCGAGTCGAGCGTGAACGTGCCGCCGGCCGACTCCGCGCGGTCGCGCAGGTTGGCGAGCCCGCTCGCCGCGATGTCGGCCGGCAGGCCCGCTCCGTCGTCGGCCACCGAGATCTTGATCTCGCCGTCGCGCACCGACACCGACACGGTCAGCGTCGCCGCGCCGGAGTGGCGCACGGCGTTGCTCACGGCCTCGCGCACGACCGCCTCGACGTGGTCGGCCAGCAGCGGGGGAACCGTGTCCAGCGTGCCGGCCATGCTGATCGTCGGGTGCAGCGGAGCGTCGTCGGTGAGCTCGGCGATCGCGTCGTGCAACCGGTGCCGCAGCCGGGTCTCCCCGGCGCTCCCGCCGTGCAGGTCGAAGATCGCGGTCCGGATCTCGTGCACGATCTCGTGCATCTGGTCGACGCTTTCCTGCAGCCGGCGCCGCAGGTCCGGGTCCTGGGCCCGGCGCTGGGTGCCCTTCATCGCGAGACCGACCGCGAACAGCCGCTGGATGACGTGGTCGTGCAAGTCCCGGGCGATGCGGTCGCGATCGGACAGCACGTCGAGCTCGCGGGCCGCGCGCTGCTGCGCGGCCAGCTGCAGCGCCAGCGCCGCCTGGTCCGCGAACGACGCCACGACGGGCAGCTGCACCGTCCCGAACGCCGGCGCGCCCGGCTCCCGCATCGCGATCAGCACCCCGGAGGTGCGCTCACCGGCGCGCAGGGGGACCACCAGTGCGGGGCCGTACCGCCGGTGGCCGTCGAGGGCGAGCTCGGCGACGCGGCGGGGCGTGCGGTCGCGGTACACCGAGCCGGGCACGGTGCCGGCGATTTCGATGCGCTGCCCGGTGAGCTCGTCCGCGCGCACGCCCGCACACACCGTGACCGTGAGATCGTCGGGCTCGGTGTCCGGGTCCTCGTCCGAATCCAGCCGGCCGGCCCCGGGCAGCACGAGCATCGTCGCGTCCGAGCCGGTCAGCTCGAGTGCGCGCCCGGCGATGAGGTCCAGCGCGTCGACCGGGTCGGTGCCGCCGAGCAGCTCGGTGGTGATCTCCCCGGTCGCGCCCAGCCATTGCTGGCGCAGGCGCGTCTGCTCGTAGAGGTGGGCGTTCTCGATCGCGATCCCGGCCGCGGCGGCGAGTGCCTGCACGATGACCTCGTCGTCGTCGGTGAATCCGGCCGCGCCGCGTTTCTCGGTCAGGTAGAGGTTGCCGAAGACCTCGTCGCGCACGCGCACCGGAACACCGAGGAACGAGTGCATCGGCGGGTGGTTCGCCGGGAAGCCCACCGACGCCGGATGGGCCGAGATCTCGTCCAGCCGCAACGGTTTCGCGTCGTCGATGACCACGCCCAGCAGGCCGTGACCCTCCGGTAGGTCACCGATCCGCGCGTGTGTTTCCGCGTCGATCCCCCGGTACACGAACTCGGCCAGCGGACCGTCGTCTTCACCGAGCACGCCGAGCGCTCCGTACCGCGCCTCGCCCAGCTCGACCGCCGCCCGCACGATTCGCTGCAGCGTGGTGTCGAGCTCGAGGCCGGACGCGACGGACAGCACGGCGTCGAGCAGGCCGTCCATCTTGTCGCGGGTGCCGATCAGCACCTCGATGCGCTCCTGGAGGTCGCGCAAGGTCTCCCGCAGGTGCAGCTGGGACAAGGTGCCCGACAGCCGACGGCCGCCTCCTCCTTCCTCCGTGCCCGGCATCCCGTCACCCTCTTCCGCGCCGGCTCGCCACCGCGGGGCGATTGGTGACTTTGTCCCCTGTGTCCGGGAGGACGGGGCGCCCACGCTGGCCATGACGACTCTCCACCAACAGTCTGCCGCTTCGCGTGGCAAAGGGAGACCGATGACTCTCCGAGTGGAGCCGGCCGGACGGCTCGACGCCGACCAAGTGGTCTCGGCGCTGCGGGCCGCGACGCTGGCTCCGTCCACTCACAACACCCAGCCCTGGCTCTTCACGAGCGGCGCCGCGGGCATCGAGCTCTACGCGGACGCCGACCGGGTGCTGCCGGTCGCCGACGCCGACCGGCGCGAGCTCATGCTCTCCTGCGGCGCGGCGCTGTTCAACCTGCGGATCACGATCCACGCGCTCGGGGTGCACCCCGACACCGTGCTGCTCCCCCGCCGCGACGACTCCGATCTGCTCGCGGTCGTGCGGCCGCGCAACCCGGTCGCGCTCGACCACCGGCTCGTCAGGCTGGCCAAGGCCGTCCCGCGGCGGCACACGAACCGCACACCGTTCAGCGGCGGCCCCGTCCCGGCGGAGGTCGTCGGCCTGCTCCGCCGCGCCGCGGAGGCCGAGCAGGCGTGGCTGCCCCGGCTCGACGACGACCAGCTCGCCTGCCTGCGCGAACTCGTCAGCGAAAGCCACCTCGTCCAGGAGCGCGACCCGGCGTTCCGCGCCGAGTGGCGGCGCTGGACCGGACGGGCCCGGACGGCCCGGGACGGCGTGCCCTCCTCCGCCGGCGGAACCCCGGCCGCCGACGACAGCTGGGTGCTGCGCGACTTCGGCGACCCGGCCGAACGGGTTTCCGCTCCGGCGCCGCCGCTCGTCGTGGTGATCGGGTCCTTCGGCGACTCGCAGGCCGACCGGCTGCGGGCCGGGCAGGCGATGCAGCGGGTGCTGCTGACCGCGACCGCCCACGGCCTCGACGCCTCGTTCATCTCCCAGCCGGTCCAGGTCCCCGCGACGCGGATCCGGTTGCGGCAGCTGCTGGGCGACGGGCTGTGGCCGCAGATCGTGCTGCGCATCGGCTACGGCGCCCCGGTCGCGTGGACCCCGCGGCGGGCTCTCGCCGAAGTGCTCAGGGAACGCTCGTCGCTCACCGCGTGAGCGCTCAGTCGCGCCGGCCACGCAGTTCCGTCGCGAGCACCGCGGCCTGGGTGCGCCGCGCCAGGCCCAGCTTCGTCAGGAGCCGCGAAACGTAGTTTTTCACCGTCTTCTCCGCCAGGAACATGCGCTCGGCGATCTGCCGGTTCGTCAGTCCCTCGCCGATCAGCTCCAGCAACGTGCGTTCCTGTTCGGACAGCTGGGCCAGTGGCCCCTTCTTTTGCGCGGTGTCGCGGATCTTCGTCATCAGCGCCGCGGCCGCGTGCGCGTCGAGCAGCGATTTGCCGGCACCGACCTCGCGCACCGCCGACACCAGGTCGACCCCTTTGATGTCCTTGATGACGTAACCGCTCGCCCCGGCCAGCACGGCGTCGAGCATCGCCTGTTCGTCGGTGTAGGACGTGAGCATCAGGCACTTCAGCCCGGGCAGCTTCGACAGCAGCTCGCGCGCCAGCTCGACGCCGTTGCCGTCGGGAAGGCGCACGTCCAGCACCGCGACGTCCGGCCGCAGCGCCGGGATGCGGGCCAGCGCCTGCGAAACACTGCCGGCCTGACCCACGACGGTGAGCTCCTCGTCGTCCTCCAGCATCTCGGCGACGCCGCGCCGGACCACCTCGTGGTCGTCGACCAGGAAAACCCGCAGCATTCGACTGTCTCCCACTCCGGCACAGCGGTGCCCCGTGCGGCCACGAGAAGCGTACGACCGCGCGCGCCGCGGCGGCGATGACGGAAGTCCCCGGCCACCGGCAGGAAGTCCCTTTCACGCGGGCACGGACCAGGACAGCCGGGACCGCCCCCGATCGTGGTCCACGACCAGCGTGCCCCCGCGTTCGCGTGCCCGGCCGCCGAGTGCGTCCAGCTCGGGGCCGGCGGCCAGATCCAGGTCCTCGGCGCCCGCGCACCGCACGACGGCCAGCAAGCGGTCAGGCTCCGCGCTGAGCGTGACATCGGCCGACGTCGCGCCGGCCCTGGCCACCACTCGCAGCGCCTCCTTGAGGAAGGGGATCACGGCCTCGGGCGGACAGGCGTCGAACTTGCCGGAGAACTCCGTGGCCGGGGTGAAGCCGAGTGCCGGAGTCGCCTCGGCGAGAACGCGCAGCACGTGGTCACGCAACGGTTCCTCCGGGCCCGGAGCGACGTCGTCGAGCCGGAACACGGTCGCCTGCACGTAGCCGATGATGTCGTCGAGCTCGGCGATCGTGTCCCGCAGCCGCGCGGCGACGATCCTCGATTTCGCCAGGCCGACCGTGCTCTGCAAGGACAGCCCGGTCGCGTACAACCGCTGGACGAGATTGCCGTGCAGCTCGGCGGCGATCCGGTCGCGCTCGTCGTGCAGGGCGTTGCGCTGCTGCTCGACGCGGGCCCGCGCCAGCTCGATCGCCACGGCGGCCTGGTCGGCGAACGCCGCCGCCATCGCGAGGTCGTCTTCGGTGAACAGCGGCCGCCCCGCCCGCCGGGCGGCGGTCAGCACGCCGGTCACCCGGCCACCCGCGGTCAGCGGCACCACGAGCACCGCATCGAGGTCCAGCTCGACGAGCGGCCGGGCCGCCAGCCGAGCCCGCTGTTCCGGCCAGGAACCCGTCATCGGCGTCCCGCTCGCCATCACCGTTCCCGCCAGCGTCGTCTCCGCGGGTACGTGCGCTCCGACCAGGCGGTCCGCTTCGAGGCCGACCGCGCGGTCGACCCGCAGCGCACCGGTTTCCCCCGTCGGCCGGATGATCGTGACGAGATCCGCGGCGGCGAGCTCCCGGGTGTGGTTCGCGATCAGGTCCAGGGGGCTTCCCGAATCCGACGACAGGAGCTCGCGGGCGATCTCGGCGGAGGCGCGCAGCCAGGCCTGCCGGCTGCGCGCGGTCTCGTAGAGGCGGGCGTTTTCGATCGCGCTGCCCGCGGCGGCCGCGAGCGCCAGCGCGAGCTGCTCGTCTTCGGCGGTGAACCGGCCGCGTTGTCGGTCGGCGAGGTAGAGGTTGCCGAACACCGCGCCACGCACGCGGATCGGCACGCCCAGGAAGCTCTCCATCTGCGGGTGGGCCGCCGGGAACCCGATGGAGCGGGGGTCCTCCTGCAACCGGGTCAACCGGATCGGCCGCGGGTCCTCGATCAGGGCCCCGAGCAGGCCTTTGCCCTCGGGCAGGTGCCCCACCTCGGCGACGGTGCCCGCGTCCATGCCGACGTGCACGAACTCCAGCAGCCGGCCGTCGGCACCGATCACCCCGAGTGCGGCGTACCGCGCGCCGATCAGCTCGCGCGCGGCGTCGACGATCCGCCGCAGGAGCGTGGGAAGCGCGAGGTCGCTCGTGATCGTCTGGGTCGCTCGCAGCAGGCCCCGCAACCGGCCCTGGGTGCCGATCACCTCTTGGGCGCGATCCACCAGCTGGCCCAGCAGCTGGTCCAGCTCCAGCCGCGGCTGGTCGGGAAACGTCAACCGGCCAGGCTCGGCTACGTCGTCCTCGCTCACCGCAACTCCCGCACGTCGGCAGCGCGCACTTCAGACGAAACCCGCGAAGCGCCTCAGTTTCGCCGCAGCCGGGCGAACCCGTCAAGCCACCGGCGGCACGGCCGCCGGGGAGTTGACCACGGGTTTTCCGCTGACGTGCACCCGTACCGGCCCGCGGAGAGCCGTTACCGTCGCGGCTCCGGCCGGACCACGAGCACGGGGCAGGACGAGTGGTGGATCAGTGCCTGGGCGGTCGAGCCCAGCAGCATTCCCGTGAAGCCGCCGCGGCCGTGGCTGCCGACCACCACCAGCTGTGCCCGGTCGGACTCGTCGAGCAGCGCGTGCCGCGGCCGGTCCCGGACCAGCGCCCGGCGGACCTCCACGTCGGGGAACTTCTCCTGCCAGCCGGCCAGCCGCTGGGCCAGCAGCCGCTCCTCCGTCGGCTCGAGCGATTCCGGCTGGGGCATCAGGCGGGCCGTGCTGTCCGCGGAGTCGTACGTGACGTCGTTCCACGCGTGCACGGCCACGAGCGGCACACCGCGGAACGCCGCTTCCTCGAAGGCCGCCGCGACGGCGGCCTCGCTGTTCGGGGTGCAGTCGACGCCGGCCACGACCGGGCCCTCCAGCGGAACCGGGCCGTCGCCGTGCCGCCCGCGGACCACCGCGACCGGGCACTCGGCGTGCGCGGCCACCGTGGCGGCCGTGGAGCCGACGAGCATCCCGGCGAAGCCACCGGTGCCGCTGCGGCCGACCACGATCAGCCGAACCCGCCTCGACCGGTCGAGCAACGCGGGGGCGGAATCGTCGAAGAGCACGCCGGTTCGCACGGCGAGGGCCGCGTCGACGGACAGGGCCAGCTCGCGAGCCGCCGAGACCAGCCGCTCACCTTCCTGCCGGAACTGCTCGAACAGCTCGTCACTCCCGGCCAGGCCGCCACCGTAGTAGAGCGCGGCGCCCTGCAAGCAGTTCACGAGTTCCAGCGCGAGCCCCCGCCCGGACGCGAGCCGCGCGGCCCAGCGGACCGCCTCGTCCGCGCCGGCCGAACCGTCGACGCCGACCACCACGGTGGTGCTGTTGTGCGTGGTCATGACCACGGGTCCTCTCCCGACGCGACCGTCTCGGCTCCGACGACACCCGGCACGGCCAGGGCGAGCAGCGTCGCGACGTGGCGGTCGGTCCGGTCGTCGTAGCGGTCGACGATCCGCACGATTCCGTCGTGGACTTCGACCTTCCAGCGGTCGGTGCCGCCGTAGATCTCGAGCCGGTGGCGCACGTCGGCGGAAATCGCGCTGTCCGCCCGGGCGAGCACGCGGACCACGTCGCCCCGGGTGACGATCCCGACCAGGCGGCTGCCGTCGACGATCGGCATCGCACGGATCCTGGCGTCGACGAGGGCCTGGCAGAGTTCGGCGATGTCGGTCCCCGACGACATCGCGGTGACCGGCGTGGTCATCACCTGCTCGACCGAAGTCTCCGCCACCGACGGGGTTTCCGGGTGCAGATGGGCCGACCGCGCGTCGGCCGGGAGGCGCCCACGGATCAGGTCGGCTTCGGTGACGATGCCGACGAGGCGTTCGTCGTCGTCGACCACCGGCAGTGCGGTGAACCGATGTTCGGAAAGCACCTCGGCCGCTTCCTTGGCCGGCGCCGCCGGGGACACCGTCACCACCGGCGCGGACATCAGGTCTCGTGCGCGCATGGAGTTCACCTCTTCATTCGTCACACCGAAAGTAGCCACCGGGCGGGGCCGGCCACGCCGGTCCGGAGTCACCACCGCGAAGGACCAACGTCACCGGCTGCGCGCCGGCGCGGTCGCCCGGGCGCCGTGCCGGTTGCCGGCACGACTGTCCACAAGGGACGCTTCCGCCGCGCGGGTGCGCGGCTCCCGATCACCGCGAACCCAGCGGCCCGAGGACACGGCGAGTGACCCGGCCGCCGCCGGCCGCGGAGGTTCACGACGATTGGCCGCCCGGGCGGACGACCGCGACCGGGCACGCGGAGTGCACGAGCAGCGCTCGGCTGGTGGAGCCCAGCATCATCCCGGTGAACCCGCCGCGGCCCCGGCTGCCCACCACGACGAGCCGCGCGTCCGCACCGAGCTCCAGCAGGGTCCGCACCGGCCGTCCCCGGACCACCACGACGTCGATCGGGAGGTCGGGGAACTTTTCACGCCAGGGCGCGAGCTGATCGGCAACCCGCCGTCGCTCGGCCGCGGCGACGTCCTCCGGACGCGTGGCCGCCGCCCGCAACCGTCCCTCCGGCGTGATCTCGTTCCAGGTGTGCACCGCCACGAGCGTGGTGCCGCGGGCCGCCGCTTCTTCGCACGCGTAACCCAGGGCGTCGTTGCTTTCGGGAGACCCGTCGAGCCCGGCGAGCACCGGGCCGGCGCTCGGCGGCGGGTCGTCCGGCCGGCGCCCGCGCACCACGACGACCGGGCACGGTGCGTGGGCGGCGAGGGAGACCGCGGTCGAGCCGATCAGCAGCCCGGTGAACCCGCCCAGCCTGCGCGAGCCCAGCACCGCCACTTCCGCGTTCGCGCACTCTCGCAGCAGGACGCCCACCCGGCCGCCCTCCACGACCGCCCGCTCGATCCGCAGCGACGGCCACTCGGCCAGCACAGCACCCTCGGCCTCGGCCACCCCCGACTCGGCGCGCGACCGGAACCCTTCGCGGACGGCGGTCACAGCCATTCCCGAGACTCCCGGCGACGGGACCACGTACGCCTGCACGAGCCTCAGCACCGCGCCCCGCCGCGCAGCCACCTCGGCGGCCCAGACCGCGGCATGCCGGGCCGAAGCCGAACCGTCCACGCCGGCCAGCACCACCCGGTCGTCAGGCCGGGACACCGCGCGCACCTCCGTCCGGCTGCCGCGGCCGCTCGAACCGCGCAAGGTCCGTTTCGCCACGCGCGGTCGTCTCCGCTTCGACCCGGGCTCCCCTCACCACGAGCCAGTCGCCGCGTCGTGCGTGCATCACTCCTCCTCGAGATCAGGTTCGGCGGCCCGGACCGCGGCCTCGCGAGTCAGCTCGCGCCGGCCAGTTCCACCGCCGTGACGCCCTCGACCGTTTTCGCGAGAGCGGTGACGAGCCGGCGTTCGGCCTCGTCGGCGAACGTGCCGTGGACAGTCACCAGACCTTCGGTGACGGAGACGGACCACCGGTCGCGGTGGCCCGTGTAGTCCTTGAACAAGCCGCGGACCTGCGCGGTGATGGCGTCGTCGTGCCGCACGAGCGCGCGCAGCAGATCGCACCGGCTGACCATCCCCGCCAGACCACCGTCGTCCACGACCGGGATGCTGCGCAGCCGGTCGACGAGCATGCGGGCGGCGATGTCGCTGACATCGGTGTCGAGCTCGACGACGTCGACTGCGTTGGTCATCACGGATTCCACGAGCCGGCCCGGCGCGACCGGTTCTCCGGTCAGCACCCCGCTGAGCGCGTCGGCCTCCGTGAACGAACCGACGACGCGGTTTTCTTCGTCGACCACGGGCAGCGCGGCGATGCGGTGCTCCATGAGCAGCACGATCGCCTCCCGCACCGGCGTCGCCGGCCCGACCCCGACCACCGGCCGGGTCATGATGTCCCGTGCGCGCACGGCTGTCCTCCTGATGTGTCAACGAACGACGGCGACCGGGCAGATCGCGTGGGCGAGCAACCGGTTCCCCGTCGAGCCGAACAGACCGCCGGTCACCGCGCCCCGGCCACGGCTGCCGATCACGAGCAACTGGGCGTCCTCGAAACCCAGCAACGCCCGCGCGGCCGAGCGCTCGTGGACGGCCCGGGCGAGGATCGTGCCGCCGGGGCCGGTCCGGGCGAGGTCGTCGGCCCGGCGCCGGAGCGCTCGTTCTTCACCCTCCGCGGCCGCTTCGACCAGGTCCGGATCGTCGAGCAGTCCCTCGTGCCACGCGTGCACCAGGATCAGCGGCACCTGGCGGCCGCGGGCGGCCTCGGCCGCGAACCGCAGCGTGCGATCGTCACCGTCGCCGACGACACCCGCGACCACCGGCCCGCCCGGCTTCGCCCGGCCCCGCACGATCACCGCGGGACAGCGCGCGCTCGCGGCGACCCGCAACGCCACCGACCCGATCGCGGCACCCCGCAGCCCGCCGAGTCCGTGCGAACCCAGCACGATCAGCGCCGCCTCGTCCGACAGCCCGACGAGCAAGTCGGCGGCGGTTCCGAGCCGGACCACGTACTCGATGCGCACGCCCGGCGCGGCCTCCTGGGCGACCTGCACGGCTCGTTCGATCCAGCGGCGGGCGCGCTCCAGCGGCAACGGTTCTTCGCCCGGCCGTTCACGGCCGGCCGGGTCGACCAGGCCGGCGTGGAACAGCCGGAGCACGCACTCCCGGCGCACCGCCTCTTCCGCCGCCCACCGGGCGGCGGCCAGCGCCGCCTCGGATTCGTCGACCCCGACCACCACCGCGGCGCGGACTGTCGTTCCCCTCACGACGTGCCTCCGTTCCCGCCACCTCGGCCGATGACTCGCTCCACCGTCGCTCAGCCACGATGAGCGCGGTCAGGGGAGGAAGTCCCTTCCGGGTGGGACGAAAGCGCCGAGTGCTTCGTCAGCGTCGCCGCGTAGTCGGGGACCTCGCGCTGCAACCGCCGGTCCGTCCGCTCGTACCCGCTTTCGCGCGGCCGCGGCGGGATGGCCACGGCTTCGCGCGGGATCTCGCGGTAAGGGATGCCCGCGAGCAGGTGCGCGATCATGTTGATCCGCCCGTTGCGTTTCTGGTCGCTGTCGACCACGTTCCACGGTGCCTCGGGGATGTCGGTGTGCACGAACATGTCGTCCTTCGCCCGGGAGTAGTCCTCCCACCGCGACACCGATTCCAGATCCGTCGTGGACAGCTTCCAGCGCCGGAGCGGGTCGTCGATCCGCGCCCGGAACCGGCGTTCCTGCTCGTCGCGGCTCACCGAGAACCAGTACTTGTGCAGCAGGATGCCGTCGCCCACGAGCAGGCGCTCGAAAATCGGGCACTGCTGCAGGAACCGGTGGTACTCGTCGGGGGTGCAGAACCCGAGGACCCGCTCCACGCCGGCACGGTTGTACCAGCTGCGGTCGAACAGCACGATCTCACCGGCGGCGGGCAACCGTTCCACGTAGCGCTGGAAATACCACTGCGTGCGCTGCCGCTCGGTCGGCTTCGGCAACGCCTCGACCCGCACCACCCGGGGGTTGAGGTGCTCGGTCAGCCGCTTGATCGTGCTGCCCTTCCCCGCCGCGTCCCGGCCCTCGAACACCACGACCACGCGCGCCCCTTCCGCGCGCACCCATTCCTGCATCTTCACCAGCTCGATCTGCAGCCGGGCGAGCTCCTTCTCGTAAACCGCGCGCGACAGCCGCGCCGCGGGATGCTTGCCGCTCATCGGGTCACGTCGTCCCACACGAAGTCGAGGCCGTTGCACACCTCGACCACCCCGGGCACCGCTTCGACGCTACTGGTCACGGCCGCGATGTCGCTGCACCGCTCGACCCGGCCCGCCACCGTCACCACCCCGGCGTGGACCATCACCCGCGCGCGATCCGGCCCGATCTTCAGGGACTTCCTCAGCACCTCCGTCACGTCGCGGCCGATCTCGGAGTCGGGGCGCGACATCAACCCGACGAGGTCGCGCCGCGCCACGACACCCACCGGCCGCCCGGCCGCGACGACGAAAAGCCGCCGCAGCCCCGATTCGGCCAGCCGCGCGGCGACGTCGGCGATCGGTGCGCCGGCGGCCACGGTCAACGCCGGGCTCGTCATCACGTCCCGCGCCGTGCGCAGCGGCAGCGCGTTGCGGCGCCACCAGCCGCGAGGGCGAT
The DNA here is from genome assembly GCF_040704195.1 of Amycolatopsis sp. NPDC047767. Classification (NCBI taxonomy): domain Bacteria; kingdom Bacillati; phylum Actinomycetota; class Actinomycetes; order Pseudonocardiales; family Pseudonocardiaceae; genus Amycolatopsis; species Amycolatopsis sp. NPDC047767. The sequence continues at coordinate 97,243 of NZ_JBEYSJ010000014.1, read as the reverse complement.
CCGAGCGCAGCAGCGGCAGCAGGTCCCGTTCGGACACCACACCGGCGATCGCGCCGTAGCGGTCGACCACGGCCACCGCGCTGATCCTCCGGCGGACCAGGGTTTCCGCGATCTCCTTGACCGGCGTGTCCAGCCGCGCGCACACGGGGCTCGGCGTCATCACCGCGGCCACAGGTGTCGTGCTCGTGTTCATCGCTCCTCCAGTGTCAGGTCCGTCCGTTCCGTTCCCGGCTGACCACCAGCACGGGACAGTCGGCGTGGTGCAGCAACGCGTGGGTCGTGGAACCGAGCACCATGCCCGTGAAGCCGCCTCGCCCGCGGCTGCCCACGACCACGACGGACGCCGCCTTGCCGTGGTCGATCAGCCGGTCGCGCGGCCGGTCCCGCTCGACGACGAGCTCGACGCCGACGTCCGGGAACTGTTCGCGCCGACCGGCCAGGCGCCGGGCGAGCGCGCGCTTCTCCGCTTCTCCGACGTCGATCAACGGAGTCGCGCGGTTCTCCCCGAACGGCCGGCCGCTGTAGCTGTCCTGCCACGCGTGCAGGGCCACGAGCGGGACGCGTCGCCGCGACGCCTCCTCGAACGCCCATCCGATCGCGGCATCGCTCGTCGGGCTGCCGTCCACGCCGACGACCACCGGCCCGGTCACCCGCGTGGAGCCACTGCCGCGGACGATCGCCACCGGACAGCCGGCGCGGGCGATGAGGTCGGCGTCCGGTGAACCCGCCAGCAGACCGGACAGCGTGCCGGTGGGCGGCCCCACCACCAGCAGCAGCGCGTGCCGGGACGCCTGCCGCAGGGCGGCCTCGACGCCGGCGTCGCTCGTCTCGGTGGTGATCGGCACGCCCGGCTCGGCGGCCGCCAGCTCGTCGCGCGTCGTCCGCGCCACCTCCAGCGCGAGTGCCTCCTTGGCCGCGCGCCACTCGGGCCCGCCGACGGACGGACCCTCCACCCCGCTCACGGTCAGCACAGTCAGCGACGTCCGCCACCACGCGGCTTCGCGGGCGGCCCAGCGAGCAGCCACCGCGGCCGCCTCGCTGCCGTCGACGCCCACGACCACGTGATCGGTCACGACCCGTTCCCCCGCTGCCCGATCAGGACTTCCCCGAGGCCCCGGCGGAGGCTCCGCGGTGCGATGCGGGCCGTGCGACCCAGCCGCATCAACGCCTGGGGGAAACCGGGCAAACCGCGGTCCTCGCACAGCGCCGAGCGCACCTCCGGCACGTGCAGGGGCTGGGTCAGCACCGCCACCGACAGCCCGCGCGTGATCGCCTCGAGCCAGCACTGCTCCAGCGCGCGGCCCGCGTGGACGTGATCGGCCCGGCCGTCGTCGGTGGTCAGGAAGAGCAGGAAGGTCTCACCCGCCAGCCGGGAGCGCAAGACGGGCAGCTCCGGCACCTCGGTGGTGCGCCGGACCAGCCCCGCCCACGGGAACTCGCCCCCCGGAACCGCGGTGCGCCCCAGCCCCGCGCCGTGGCGGTGGCTCGCTTCGTCGCGAATCGTCCACAGGGCGATCTCCCGCTGGTACGCCCCGTCGTCACGGATCACGCGCGCCGCGTGGCCGAACAACGCCGCCAGTTCACCGGCGTCGGGCAGCGGCACCGCCTGGGCCCCGGTCGTCACCGCGGCTCGCGCCACCTCCGCGACCAACCGCCGCGCCACGGGGATTCCCGTGAACCGCGTCCGCTGGCTGCGCCGGGTCGCGATCGCGGAGAACCGCTTCAGGTCCGTGTCCGACGGTGGCTCCGGGACCGTCGCATCGATGCGCGCCACCACTTCCGGGTGGGCCGGGTCGGGCAGGATCGTGACGTCCGCCCGCCGGCCGAGCACCCGCACCGCCAGCTCGAGGTTCGCCAGCGCCGCCCCGCACGACATCACCAGGTCGCGCCGATCGGGATCGTGCCGCGGCAACGCGACATCCGTCCGCTCGCGCAGCACGACCGCTCCCGCGATCGGCTCGACCGTCCAGGGCTGGGTGTTGTGCACTGACGGCGCCCGCAGGACCGCGCGGCCCAGCACCTCCACTTCGGCGCTCGTCCAGGCACCACCCCGCGGGCCGGGTGCCGAATCGGCTTCGCTGGTCAAGGCTTCTCCTGTGCGTGTCGACTGGCCGGACCCACTCAGCCAACCGCCGGCAGCGGGCCCGGCGCGCCGGCCACAAGCCACCGCGGTGAAGGACCAACGTCACCGAAGCGGCGCCGCTTTTCGGGTGTCCACAACGGACTGGAATTTGCCGCCCGCTTGCCTTTCGCGCCCGGCATCCCGCGAAACGCCGGTGCATGATGGCGGCATGCCGCCCCGCGTCCTGCTCGCCGACGACGACCGCGCCATCCGAGAGTCGCTGCTCCGCGCGCTGGAGCTGGAGAGCTACGAGGTCACGGAGGTGACCGACGGGGTCGCCGCACTCGCCGCAGCACGGCGGGACCGCTTCGACGTGCTGATCCTCGACGTGATGATGCCCGGCGTCGACGGGCTCGGGGTGTGCCGTGTGCTGCGCGCCGACGGGGACCCGACGCCGATCCTGATGCTCACCGCGCGCGTCGAGCCGCCGGACCGCGTCGCCGGGCTCGACGCGGGTGCGGACGACTACCTGGTCAAACCGTTCGATCTCGACGAGCTGCTCGCCCGTCTGCGGGCGCTGCTGCGGCGGACCTCACCCGACGCCGCCGCTCCGCGGGTGCTGCGGCTCGGCGCGCTGACCGTGGACCCGGCCGCACGGCGGGTGCGGTGGCAGGACGTCGAGGTCGACCTGTCGAAGACCGAGTTCGACCTGCTCGAACTGCTGGTCCGCAACGCCGGCATCGTGCTCGACCGCGCCACGATCTACCAGCGCATCTGGGGCTACGAGTTCGGTTCGGACTCGAAGAACCTGGCCGTCTACATCGGATACCTGCGCCGCAAGCTCGACAAGGCGGGGGCAACCGAGCTCATCCGGACCGTGCGCGGTGTCGGCTACTCGGTGCGGGCGTCGTGAACCTGCGCAGCAAGCTGGCCATCGCGTTCGCGGGGGTCGGCGCGGCCGCGAGCGTGCTCGTCGGCGTGTTCAGCTACCAGACGGCGTCGCAGCGGATCAGTGCCGAGCTCGATCGCTCGCTGCTCACGACGTCGGCCGAGATCCAGGCCGGCGCGACGCAGGTGCTCGCGCCCAGCCCGTTCACCGCCGGCCCGCACGACAACGACCACGACGAGGCGCAGCCCATGGTCGCGCAGGCCATCGCACCGGACGGCGAAGTGCGGCGGATCGGCGGCCGCCCGGCGGTCTCCTTCCCCGTCGACGACACCGACCGGGCGCTGGCGGCGAACGGCAGGCCGGGCCAGGACTCCTATCGTGATCTGACCGTCGGCCCGGACGACTACCGCGTGATCACCCTGGCGCTCGGCCGGGACCGCGGGGCGGTCCAGCTCGGCGTCGACGTCGACGAGTCCCGGCACGTCCTGGCCGCCCTCGCCACGCGGATCACGCTGGTCAGCGCCGCCGTCCTGGTCGCCGCCGCGCTGGTCGGCTGGCTGCTGGCCCGCCAGATCACCCGCCGGCTCGTGCGGCTCACGGCCGTCACCGAGCAGGTGAGCGACGGCGGCCTCGGGCAGGCCGGAGTCCCCGCGGGCGGACGTGACGAGGTCGGCCGCCTGGCGACGTCCTTCGACCGCATGCTCGGCCGGCTCGCCGACGCCCGCGCCGACCAGGAGCGGCTCGTTCAGGACGCCGCGCACGAGCTGCGGACACCGTTGACGAGCCTGCGGACCAACGCGCAGGTGATGCGGCGCTTCGACGAGCTGTCCCCCGATTCCCGCGCCCGGCTGCTCGACGACGTCGACGGCGAAACCCGCGAGCTGACGCACCTCATCACCGAGATCGTCGACCTCGCGACCCGCCGCTACGACAGCGAAGACGCCGGACCGGTCGAGCTGGCCGGGGTCGCCGAACGCGCCGCCGAACGCGTGCGGCGCCGGTCCGGCCGGACGATCCTGGTCGACGCCGACGGCACCGTCGCGTCGGGTCAGACGCGGCGGCTGGAACGCGCGGTGACGAACCTGCTGGAGAACGCGGTCAAGTTCGACGCCGGCGGAACCCGGCCGATCGAGCTGACCGTCCGAGAAGGACGGATCGAGGTCCTCGACCGCGGCCCGGGGATCCCCGAGCGGGACCTGCCGCACGTGTTCGACCGCTTCCACCGGGCGGACGCCGCCCGGGCGTTGCCGGGTTCCGGGCTCGGCCTGGCGATCGTGCGAGAGACGGCCCTGGCCCACCAGGGCGAGGTCCTCGCCCGCCCGCGCCCCGGTGGCGGGGCCGTCGTGGGGTTCACCGTCGGCGGTGATCGACTCTTACCGTCTTCTCACCCGGATCACGCCGGGGACTAACCGGGCTCCGCAAGGGTGGTGGCACACCGCGAACACCACCAGGAGCACCCGATGTCCACCGTTCCCCTGTCGATCCGGCCCGGCGAGGCTCCCGCCCGGCGCCTCGCCCGTCCGGCACCCCGCTGGTGGCGGGACGCCGCCGGGCTGGTGGCGTGGGCGACGGTCCTGTTCGTCACGGCGCTGTGGGTTTCGGACGGTGGCGTGCAGCAGCTGGACTCGGCCGCGTCCGGGCTCACCTCCGCGGGCCGGCTGACCGGCCTGGTGTCGGCCGCGCTCCTGCTGCTGCAGGTCCTGCTCATGGCGCGGATCCCGTGGGTCGAGCGCATCTACGGCCAGGACGCGCTCGCGCGCCGGCACCGGCTGACCGGGTTCACGTCGTTCGTGCTGCTGTGCCTGCACATCGTCCTGATCTCGCTCGGCTACGCCGCGACCGACCGCACCGGCTTGATCGCCGAAGTGTGGGACCTCGTGACGACGTATCCGGGCATGCTGCTGGCGACCGCCGGCACGGCCGCGCTCGTGCTGGTCGTCGTCACCTCGGTGCGGGCCGCACGGCGCAGGTTGCGCTACGAGTCGTGGCACCTGCTGCACCTCTACGCCTACCTCGGTGCCGGCCTCGCCCTGCCGCACCAGCTGTGGACGGGCACGGACTTCACCGGCTCGGCCGCGGCGACCGCGTTCTGGTGGACCGCGTACGCCGCGGCGGCCGCCGCGATGCTGGTGTTCCGGGTGGCGCTGCCGCTCACGCGCAGCCTGCGCCACCGGCTCGTGGTCGATCGCGTGGTGCGGGAAGGGGACGGGGTCGTCTCCGTCCACCTGCGCGGCCGCCGGCTCGAGGCGTTGCCCGTGGTGGCCGGGCAGTTCTTCGTGTGGCGGTTCCGGCACGGCACCGGCTGGACGCGCGGCAAGCCGTTCTCCCTGTCCGCCGCTCCGGACGGCCGCCGCCTCCGGATCACCGCTCGCGACCTCGGCCCCGGCAGCGCGCGGCTCGCGACCCTCCCGGCCGGGACGCCGGTGTGGTTCGAAGGCCCCTACGGCACCCTCACCGGCGCGGTCCGGACCGGCCGCAAGATCACCATGCTCGCGTCCGGGATCGGCATCACGCCGTTGCGGGCGTTGCTGGAAGAACTGCCCTACGCCCCCGGCGACGCCGTCCTGTTCTACCGGTTCGCCGCTCCCGCGCAGGCCCTGTTCCGCCACGAGCTCGAGCACCTCGCGAGAACGCGCGGCGTGCGGATCCATTACCTGCCAGGCCATCGCGCCCTCGACCGCGTCTCGTGGCTGCCCGCGGGCTACGCGCCCGTGCCGGACCACACGGTGCTGCGCCACCTCGTGCCCGACATCGCCGAGCACGACGTGTACGTCTGCGGCCCCGCGGCGTGGGCCGGCGCCGCGATCGGGTGCGCCTCGCGGTGCGGGGTCCCGCGGCAGCGGATCCACTTCGAACAGTTCGCCTGGTAGGAGCTCCGACATGCGAAGAATCGCCATCGCGATCGCGGCCACCGTGTCGATCGTCGTCCTGCTGTTCAGCTACCGCACGAGCACGAACCAGACGTCGGTCACCGCACAGGTACCCGGGGTCGTCCGGTCGCCGTCGACCTCGGCGCCGTCGGCTCCGTCCGCAACCGGCTCGGGTGCCGGCACGTTCACCGGCGAGGCCGCCGACACGCCGTACGGCCCGGTCCAGGTCGAGATCACCGTGGCAGGCGGGAAGATCACGGCCGCGCGCGTGCTGCAGGTGCCCCAGGAGTCCGGCCGCGACGTGCGCATCAACTCCGCCGCGGTGCCGATCCTCAACCAGGAGGTGCTGCAGGCGCAGAGCGCGCAGATCGACACCGTCAGCGGCGCGACCTACACCTCGCAGGGCTACGTCCAGTCCTTGCAGTCCGCGATCGACGCGGCCCACCGGTGACCGGGCCGGACCGGCGCGCGTGGACGCGCGTGATCATGGGGATGCCGATCAGCCTGCACCTGCGAGGCCCGGGTGTCCGCACCGATGCCGCGGCGGAAGCCGTTGTCGCGGAAGTGTTCTCACACCTGCGCGCGATCGACCGGCTGTTCAGCCTGCACCGGCCCGGGAGCGAGGTGAACCGCGTCCGCCGCGGCGAGCTCCCGCCCGGCGGCCGGCATCCGTGGGTCCGCGAAGTCGCCCGGCTGTGCGCCGAAGCCCGCGAGCGCACCGACGGGTGGTTCGACGCCGACCTCCCCGGTGGATACGACCCGTCCGGACTCGTCAAGGGCTGGGCCGCCCAGACCGCCGCCGCCCTGCTCGACCGGCTGCCGGACCACGACTACTGCCTGAACGCGGGCGGCGACGTCGTGGTGGCCGTGCGCGGCCCGGATTCGGCGGCGTGGCGGGTCGGCGTCGAAGACCCCCGCGACCGCGGCCGCCTGCTGGCCGTGCGAACCGTGCGCGCGGGCGGCGTGGCCACGTCCGGCACGGCGGCCCGCGGACACCACATCGTCGATCCCCGCACCGGTGCCCCGGCGCGAGCCCTGATGTCCGCGACGGTCACCGGCCCGAGCCTGCTGTGGGCCGACGTGTACGCCACCGCCGCGATCGCGCGCGGCGGCAACGTCGAACGCTGGGTGCGCGCCCGAGCTCCGGACTACGAAGCCTGCTTCGTCGTCCGCTGTCCCTGAACCCGCCCGAAGGAACCGATGACCACGCTCAACGGCCTGCCCGCCCACATCCTGCTCGTGCACGCCATCGTCGTGCTGCTCCCCCTCGCCGCGCTGCTCCTCGTCCTCTGCGCGCTGTGGCCCGCGGCGCGGCGCAAGCTGGCCGGGCCCAACGCCGTGCTCGCCGTCCTCGTGCTGGTCCTCGTCCCGATCACCACGGACGCCGGCGAATGGCTCGAGCGACGGGTGGCCGCCACGCCACTCGTGCGCGCCCACACCGAACTCGGCGACACCGCCGTCTGGGCGGCCGTCGCCGTCGCCGCGCTCGCCCTCGTGATCTGGTGGCGCCACCGCGAAAGCACCTTCCCCGCCGACGGCCTCCCCCGGCGCGTGCTGCGGCTGCCGGCTCCTCGCCGGACCCTCCTCGCACCCCGCTCGACACCCGTGACCGCGGCCATCGCGGCCGCGGCGATCCTCGTCGCCGCCGGCGCCGCCTACGACATCTACCGCATCGGCGACTCCGGCGCGCAGGCCAGCTGGCAGGGCCAGTTCTCCGCCACCCCCGCACCCCGAGGCAGCCACCGCTGATCGGACGCGGTGGCTGCCGCGCGCCGATCGTCAGTCGTGGTGGGCCTCGGGGATCAATTCGGCCGGCACCGGCAGGCCGAGGTGGTCGAGGAGGTCGGCCAGCTCGGCGTCGAGCTCTCGCCCGACCTGCGCGATGCGCGGATCGTGGAAGCTGTCGAATCGGGTGCTGGGCTGGTCGATCGTGAACCAGGTGCGGTCGTCGCCGTCCACGTAGATCGCGGTGCGCAACGGCGCGTAGAGCATCACCGACGGGTCGTGCCGGAACATGCGCTGGGCGTAGACGTGATTGCCCATCAGGTATTCCGCGCACGGACGCGATTCGGCTGCCAGCTCCATGAGAGAGGCGACATCGGTGCCCCAGTACCGGATGAAGCTGTGCGGGGCGTTTTCCTCGGCAGCCTCCCGGACGACGTCCCAACTGGCCCGTTCCCTCTTGAACTGCTCGATTCGAGCAGCGTCGAGCACGGGCACCGCGCGTTCGTAGGCGTCTCGGAATTCCGAAAAGGTCGTCGGAACGGGGATGCTCAGGCGGAGCACCTCGTGCGCGAAGGTCTGGATGGAAGGGGAATCGCTGGCGGGCATGGCGTTGCCGTCCTTCGATGGTCATGGGTTTGCTTGACGGGGGCCGGGGGGACCGGTGGGACGAGCGAGGATGGCGGCCACGGTGCCGATCGCCGACGGCACCGTGGCGGCCGGTCAGTCGCCGAGGAAGTCCAGGACCTGCCGCACGAACAGCTCGTGGTACTGGAAGATCCCGCCGTGACCCGCGTCAGGGTAGATGCTCAACTTGGCGTCGGGCAGCAGCCGCGCGAGGTGGAACGAGCTGATCGTCGGCACCAGGATGTCGTTGTCGCCGTTGACGACCAGGACGGGCTTGTCCACAGTGGCCAGACCGGCCGGTGAGGTGCCCTGCTCCCATTTCGCGGCCGCGGTCAGCTGGGCGCCGATCGTCTCGTCCGTCACGGGCGTGTCGCGGTCCTCGGTACGCTCGTCCAGGCGGGCGATGAAGGCGTCCGCGGCCGCCTGGCTGCGGGCCGTCGGCGTGAAGAAGAGAAAGTGCTTGGGGTGCTTGCCTTCAGCCGCCGACCTCCCGAAAGCGCTCTGCAGCCCGGGGCCCCAGCCGGCCGGCCCTTCGGCACCGGCGGGCGAGGTGCCGGCCAGGACGATCCGCCGGACCAGATCGGGTCGCTGCTGGGCGACCGCCTGGGCCACCATGCCACCCAGGGAGAAGCCCAGCAGATCGGCCGTGTCCAGCCCGAGCGCCGCCAGGAAGGCCACCGTGTCGGCGGCCATCGCCTCGATGCTGTCGGGGGTGGTGCCACCGGAGGCGCCGACACCCCGCAGGTCCACCACGATGACGCGTCGCTCGGCCGCGAAGCCGTCGACCACGGCGGGGTCCCAGTCGTCGAGCACCGCGGTGATGTGGTTCAGCAACACCAGCGGCACGCCGGCGGCCGGGCCCAGCTCGCGGTACGCGAACGGCGTTCCGCCGACGTCCACCGTCTGGGCCGGTGCTTGCACAAAACTCGCTGCCATGTCTTGCCTTTCCCGCGCGGTGGCCCCGCGCTCTTCGAGAGGAATTCGCCTCCAGGCGCTGTTCGACAGCCTCGCCGGGATCGGAAGGCAGCCGCTTCCGTCGGAAGACCACCGCCGGGCCGTGCGGCATTCCGCGCCAGGCAGTCATTCCTCCGTGCCACCGCTTTGCGCGCGGGTCGGCGCAGGCGGGACGACGGCACCGCCCGCGCATTTCACGTGCTCAGGGCCGGATCACCGAGCCGCAGTCTCGCCGGCAGTCATTCGACCTATGCGAAGGGATTCCGTCGTGCCGACACTGAGGGGACAGCCGGGTGTGGGCCGGCGAGGGTGAGCCGGCCGGTGCCGACCGTTCTCGGTCGCCGCGCCGCGTCCGTGATCTGCCGAAGGGTGACGAGGAGCAGCATGTCGAAGATCGTCCTTGTTACCGGGGCTTCCGGTGACCTCGGAGCCGCCACCGCCCGTGCGCTGGCCGGTTCAGGCCACACCGCATACGCGGGGATCGGCCCGGCCGCCCGCCTTGCCGAGCCGAGCGAGCACGGGACCGGCGTGCGCCCCATTTCGCTGGACGTGGCCGACCAGCGCTCGGTCTCGACCGCGGTCGGTGACATCCTGACCGAAGCCGGGAGGATCGACGCGGTGGTCCACGCCGTCGGCCCGGTGCCCCGGGGACCGCTCGAGTCCTTCACCCCTTACCAGCTGGCGCAGATCTACGACGCGCATGTGCTGTCCACCCAGCGCGTCAACCGTTCCGTGCTGCCGCGGATGCGGGAGCGGCAGGACGGCCTCCTGGTCTGGGTGGTGCCCGCGAACCACGACACCGAGGACGCGCCCTACCTCGCGCTGCACTCCGAAGTCGTCACGATGATCGACCACCTCGCGGGCAGTTACGCCCGGGAACTGACCGAGTTCGGGGTCGAGACCACGATCGTCGTCCCGGGTTTCCTGGTCCCCGAGAACGGCCCGCACGTTCGCACCGTCCACCCGGACGACACCGAGACCGTTCAGGCGTACGAAGGCCGATACCCCGGCCTGGTCCACCAGGTGGACTCGAAGCTGGCCGCGCGGGCGCTCACGGGCGCGGGGGTCGCCCTCGCGGCGCAGGCCATCGCGGCCGTCGTCGGCAGCCCCAAGGGCACCCGTCCACTGAGGATCGTTCCCGGTCGGCCCGACGCCGGATCCGGCGAGGGCGCCATGTGGTAAGCCCGGTGGACGAGCGATCCGGCTACTCGGCGTTGCGCACCGTAGCGGCGTCATTCCTCCAGGGCCGCGAGGGCGTCGCGAAGTGCCGCTCGGGAAGTGATCCCGAGCTTGGGAAAGATCTGGTAGAGGTGCGCGCCGATGGTCCGGTGCGACAGGTACAGGCGCTCGGCGATCTGCTTGTTGCTCAAGCCGGACGCCGCGAGATCCGCGATTTCCCGTTCCTGGGGCGTGAGCACGTCTCCGCTCGCGGTGGTTCTCGGTGCGCCCCATCCGGTGGCCCGCAGTTCCTTCGCGGCACGATCCGCCCAGGGGCCGGCGCCGAGCAGCGTGAAGGCGTCGTGGGCCAGGCGCAGCGGCTCCCGGGAGTCGGCGTTCGCCCGCGCGCGGCGCAGTCGCTCCCCGTACGCCAGGTGGACGCGGGCCAGGTCGAAAGGCCACCGGTCGACGCCCGGGATCTCCAGCGCCTCCTCGAACAAGCGCACCGCCTCGTCGTCGTCGATGGCGCACAACGCCGCCGAACCGGCGGCGAGCAGGCTGAGCCGCGGGGACAGCGCGGAGATGCCGGCCTCCCGCATGGCGCGTACGTGAGCGGCGGCGGCGCTCGGCCGGTCGGTCCGCACCGCGGCTTCGACGACGTCCAAGGCCACCCACAACGCATGCGGCACGTGGGAGGCGAACGTGCCGGCCGGGCTGATCGCCGTCGCGTTCTGGTAAGCGTTTTCGAAGTCACCGCGGCCGGATTCGGCGACGGTGCGGACGTGCCGGGCGTAGTGCAGTGCCGCCCCCACTCCCCGGGGCGTGGCCCAGCGGATGATCTGGTCGGTCAGCCGGTCGACCGCTTCGTCGTCGCCGCGGGCCGCGGAGACGACGGCTCGGCAGTACCAGAAGTACCAGGTGAAGAAGTGGTACCCGGAGTCCTGGCACAACTGGGTTCCCTCGTCGGCCAGGTCCAGGCATTCGTCCCACCGGCCGGTGAGGTAGTCGTCCAGGCACAGGTGCATCAGCGCGCCGACGTGCCGGCGCGGCGGACCACCGTCTCGCCCTTGGAAGACGACTCGCCACGACGGCTCGCGGACATCGGCCAGGCGATCGAGGTAGAGCGAGCCGGTGCCGGCGCGGACGATCCGGCCGGGGTCGGTTTCCTTCTGCAGGTCACTGAGAACGGAGTCCAGCTGAGCCAGCGCCCCCGCACCGGAACGGACCGGGTCGGAGAAGGTCTTGGCGGCCACGGACAGCAGGGCGGGCGGCTCCGGTCGCAGGCGTCGCAGCGTCGCGTACAGAGGCACCCACAGCTCCGCGCGGCCGCTGAAGAAACAGAGGAGCACCAGCAGGTGGAGCGCCTCGATGAGTGCGCCGTCCTTGGCGTCGTAGCGGTGCACACCGGCTTCGATGGCACCGGTCAGCAGCCGGTGGGCGGTGTCGATGTCCCCGTCGCCGTTGATGATCAAGAAGACCGCGGCGGCCGCGAAGTGGAGGGAGCCGATCAGCTCCGGGTCGGCCAGGCGGGCACCTTCGAGCAGTTCCGAGGCGTTGCGGAGTTGCCCGGTCGCATCGGCGCCGATGTAGGCGGCCTCGGCGAGGCGGCGAGCGCGGTTCGAGCTGTGCGGGCTCAGATCGGCAGCCCTGACCAGCGCCGCGACCGCTCCGACGGCGTCTCCGCGGGCCGCGATGCTTCTGGCCGCCTGTTCCAGCAGGCCGGCCACCTGCTCGTCCGGCTCGACGGAAGCCTCGCCGAGGTGCCAGGCGCGCCGCTCGGGCTGGCTCACCAGCACCTGGGCCAACGCTCGATGGGCCGCCCGGCGCTCGGCACTCGTGCAGGCATCCACCACCGCCGACCGGATCAAGGGGTGCCGGAACACGAGCCGGCGCGTGCCTTCGTCGAAAGCCACCAGCCGGTCCTGCTCGGCCGAAGCGAGGTCTTCGAGGTCGGACTCGTAGCCGGCCTGGCGTGCCGACGCCTGCAGGACCGCGAGGTTGCCGGTTCCCTCCAGCGTCGCGAGCAGCAGCAGCCGCCGCGCGGCGAGGGAGAGGGCGGACACCCGGGACAGGAACAGCGCCTGGAGCCGCTGGCTGAGCGGGAGGATCGCGGGAAGGCTCTCCAGCGCCACGCGCTGCTCCCCGCTCAGCACCGTGGGCAGCTCGAGCAGAGCCAGCGGGTTCCCTTCGGCCACCGACAGCAGGCGCTGACGCACGCGAGCCGCCAGGGTCGGGAACCGGGTGTTGAGCAGGAGCTGCGAGGATTCTCCGTCCAACGGCGGCACCTCGTACTCGGGCAGGCCGCCGTGGTTGAAGAAGGTCTCGCTTCCCGAGCGCATGGCGCCGAGGAAGGTGACGCGGGTGCCGTTGAGCCGGCGGGCGACGAAGCCCAGCACGGCGGCGCTGGCCCGATCGAGCCACGGCAGGTCGTCGACGATCAGGAGCAGCGGGCCGGCTTTGGCCACGTGACGCAGGAGCATGAGGCTCGCGTTCGACACGACGAGCCGTTCCGGCGGTGCTCCGCTCCCGAAGCCCAGGGCGACTTGCAGCGCATCGGCGTGCGGCGGGTCGAGCTCGCCGAACGCCTCGTAGAGGGGGAAAAGCACCTGGTTCAGCCCGGAATAGCTGACGTCTGCCTCGAACTCGACGCCGGCGGCCCGCAGGACCCGCGAGCCACTCGCGACCGCGGCTTCGGCCACGGCATCGAGCAGAACGGTCTTGCCCACCCCCGCCGCGCCCGACAACAGCAGCGCCCCACCGCGATCCGTGGCGGCGAGGAACCCGCGGATCCTCTCGAGCGCCACGCCGCGTCCCACCAGGGAATCGACACCACCGTGTTCGAAAAGTCCGTTGTCGCCCACCGGATCACGCTCCCCCGCCCACGCGGGCCGTCCGGAATTCCCGGCCTGGTGCGCGACCTCGCGGGCCGGACTGTCCACAAGCGATTCGCCGGTGCTCACTTCTGGCTGTCAACGTAGGCGATCCTTCACTCCGGCCGCGCGGAGTGCCGACGTCAGCCGTTGTGCAGACGTGGCGCTGAAGCAGTGGTTCCGCGTTCGGGTGCTCAGTAATTTTGGACGATGCTCCAGAGCATCGCGTGAAACTTGGCGTGGTCACGGGTGGGGATCGAGGACAGGCGACGCATGATCGCCGTGTCGCGAGCGATGGCGACCTGGTCTTTCACCTCGACGCCTTTCGAGGTTGCCCTCGGAATGCGCACCCGCCGATCCCGAGCGGAGAGTTCGCGGACGACGAGCCCGTCGCGCTCCATCCGGTCGAGGATCGACACCAGCGTGGTCTTGTCGACACCGAGCTCCGTCGCGATCTCCAGCTGCGTCCGCACCGGACCGGTGCTGATCAGTTCGAGAACGAGCCAGTCGCGCAGATCGGCCAGCCCCGCATCCCGCGAGACCTCGTTGAACGCGTCGCCGAGCGCCGCCGCCGCGCGGTGGGCCAGCCAGGTCAGGTCACCGATCGCCGAGGCGGCGTCGGGTGGCGGCAACGGGTCGCGGCGCTCGCTCTTCGGAGACACCGCGCGAACGTATCATCCGCATCCGGATCGTCCAAGCGTGGATCAGATGCGATCAGATGATCCGATGTCATATGGTCCACTCGGCAGACATCATGGCGGTTGCCTCCTTGGCCGGGAGCGCCGGGATCCGGTCGTGCGGAACCACTCGCGCGTTCAGCGTCGCAGCCTAGAAGGAGGTCGAAGTAAAAACATGACTCAAGATCCGGAAGACTTTGCCGATTCTCCAGAGCCGCCGGCTTACGGCGAGCACGATGCGCTCTCGGACGTGTTGCAGGCGATTCACCTGCAGGGTGGCGATGTGCGACGCCGGTCGAGCCCGCGTGAGCGCCACCCGGCCGGGGCCAGGGTGCTGCACATCGTCGAGGAGGGCGGGATCAGCGTCGAGGTCGCGGGCGAAAACGCGGCGGAACTGGGCACCGGGGACCTGGTGCTGCTCGCGCGGGGTGACGCCCACGTCGTCCGAGCGTCGCCGGACGCGAGCTGGGTGACCGGGGAGTTCCTCGTCGAGACGGTCGTCGCCGCGCCGCTGCTCGATGTTCTGCCCGCGGCGATCGTGATCCGCGGCGACGAGCGATCGGCGGGGTGGCTGCTGCCCATCCGGGAGTTGCTCGTGTCCGAGGTGATTCGCTCGGCACCCGGTGCCCGCGTGATGGTGTCGCGAGCGCTCGATCTGCTCTTCATCTGGTCGCTGCGGACCTGGGCCGCGTCCGGCGATGTGCGCCACGCCGGCTGGCTGACGGCGGCGTTGGACCCGGTGCTCGCACCGGTCCTCACGGCAATCCACCGAAACCCCGGCCGTGACTGGCCCGTCGACGAGCTGGCGCGGCTCACGTCGCTGTCGCGTTCGGCGTTCGCGACGCGGTTCGCCGAGTCGGTCGGGGAAACGCCCGGTTCGTACGTGTTGCGGTGCCGGCTGGGCCAAGCGGCGCACCTGCTGCGCGGCACGGCCGACCCGGTCGGCCGGATCGCGGCCCGCGTGGGCTACACCTCCGAAGCCGCCTTCAGCCGCGCCTTTTCCCGTGCCTACGGCAGTTCGCCACGGGCGTGGCGCGGCGGGGCCGGTTCTGATTCCGCCGAACGAACGCCGGAATAGATCGGCCGATACCGGACGACACCGGACGACACCGCCGAATTGGCCGGCGGTGTCGTCCGGTTCACGTCACCGGGTGCCCGCGACGGCCCGTTCGATGAGGTTGACGACGATCCCCGGGTTGGTCACTTGTGCCGCGTGGGGAGTGTTGGCCTCGACGATGTGGGAGTGGGCGCGAGTGGCCATGAAGCGCTCGGCGGCCGGGGGGATCAAGTGGTCGGCGGTGGAGACGAGGGTCCACGAGGGGATCGTCCTCCAGCCCGGCTCGCCGGCGAGGTTCTCGCCCAGGGCCGTCGAGGCGACGGGGTTCTGCGTGGCGGCGAGTTCCGCGGCGGTGGCCGCGGAGACGCGGTTGCTGAAGAACAGGTCCCGGTACTGGGCCGCCTTGGCGTACAGCTCGATCTCGGGATCGCCGTTGGGGTTGGGGTAGGGAACGGGGACGGGGCTGAGTGCGGTGGGAGGGACCGCGGTCGGATCGGTGCTGATGTGGCTGCCCGGGAATTGCCCGGTCAGGGTCGTGACGTTTTCATTCGTGTCCGGCTCGAAGGCCGAGATGTAGACCAGGGCCTTGACGTTGGGGTTGCCCGTGGCGGCACTGGTGATGACGGCTCCACCGTAGGACTGCCCGACCAGGACGACCGGGCCCTGGATGGTCTTGAGGTAGGAAGCCAGCAAGGCGGAATCGCCGGAGAGGCTGCGCAGGGCCGTCGGCGGGGCGACGACCGGGTAGCCGTCCGCCTGCAGGGACCTGGTCACGTCGCCCCAGCTCTGGGAGTTCGACCAGGCTCCGTCGACGAGGACGATCGTCGGCTTCGGAGCCGCGGTCGCCGGGTGCGAAAGCGCGGCAGGCGCGGTCTGCGGGGATGGTGCGGCCGACGCCAGCGTGGTTACGCCGGCGGCGAGGGCGATCCCGGTCACGCCGAGGACGGCGGAGCGGAAAACACGACGTTTACGCACGGTTTCTCCTTGTTCGAAAAGGTTGTCACTGCGGTCCGCGGACAGGTCTGTCCGCGGGGGTTCGTGGTGGGTCACACGCGGGCGGGGGCGTGCTCCTCGGCCCAGTTCAGCGCGTAGTCGGCGACTTCCTGCCAGCCGTCCTGGCCGATGATGAAGTGCGAGCGCCCGGGGAATTCCTGGTACTCGGTGACGGCCGCGGACTTGCGCGACAGACGCCAGTTGGCCTTGTTGACCTTGGGCGGAACGAGGTGGTCGGCCTCCCCGGCGATGAACAGCAGCGGGGCCTGGCGCTTGCGGAAATCGACCCGGGTCACGGCGCGGGGGTTGAAGTTGGCGAACGCCCCCTGGAAGAGCACACGGGCCGAGCCGGGCACGGCGTACCGCTCGTAGCGGGCGGCGGACTGGCTCTCGGTGAGCGTGTTGGTGACGGCGTAGTGGAACTGCTCGGGCGTCAGCGAAACCGCTTTGTTCTTGTTGGCCGGGTTTCCCAGGACCGGCCAGGTCGACTTCAGCGTCGACAGCGGCAGCGGAAGGACGCCCTTGACGGCTGCCGAGTCGATGGCGACGCCGACGCGGCCCAGCCCGCGGTCGAGCAGCAGCTGCACGATGGTGCCGCCGAACGAGTGGCCCATGATGATCGGCGGCCGGGCCAGCGAGCGGATGACGCTCTGGTAGTGGTCGACCACCTCGCGAAGGCCGACGCCCGCGATGCCCGCGGGATCACGCCGGAGCTCCTCCACCTCGCGGTCGAGCCCCGGCCAGGCCGGGGTGAACACCCGGTATCCCCGAGCCTCGTAATGGTGTTTCCACCCCTCCCAGCTGCGCGGGTTCACCCAGAGGCCGTGAACGAGCACGATCGTGTCGGCCTCGTGGGCAGAGAGATCAGTCATGCGAATCTTTCCTTTGAGCAGGACTTGAACAGGACTTGAACCGGACACCGTCCTCACCGGAGCAGGCCCGGCCGGCGCTCCTCGAAAGCCGCCTCGATGCGGGCCGAGCACGCGCCCGCGGCGGTTCTCAGGATCCGGTGCCGCTCCACTCGTCCGCTTCTGTCGGATGGCCACCGGGAATCGACGCCGGCACGCCGCCTCGGACAGTCGTTCAACAGCTGTCGGTGTCGCGCCGGCCGGTCGGGCTTCGAGGCGCGCGGCCGTTCCAGCTCTCCCGGGTGCCCTTCCGCATCCCCCGGCTGCGGTCAAGACGAGCCGCGGGCCTGTGCACAGTCACTTGGCTTAAACCGGGCAGGGCAGCACGTCCGCCCACCGCGAAGGCGGCGACAGTCGGATGACAGTGCCCGCGACGGTCCCGAATCCGTTACCTTGCGGCGGAACACCCGCGCCCCCGCGTCGAGAGCGAGGATTCATGTCGAACGAGCCGGTCGTTCTGCTGCACGGCTTCTACCACGGAGCGTGGGCCTGGACGGACGTGATCGCCGAGCTGGCCGGGCGGGGCCGCACCGCGGTCGCCGTCGACATGGCGGCGCACGGCCTGCACGCGGCGTCTCCGGCGTCGGCCGCCCGGCGTCCGTTCGACCCCGTCGCCTACGCCACGGAGCCGTCGCCGGTCTCGGGGGTCGGGCTGGACGCCGCCGCCGACCTTCTGGTGACGCAGCTGGACAGCGTCGGCAAGGGAAAGCCGGTCTGCGTGGTCGCGCACAGCATGGGGGGTGCGGTGCTGACCCGGGCAGCCGAACGGCAGCCCGGGCTCGTCGCGCACATGGTGTACCTGGCCGCGTACATGCCGGCCTCGAACACGCCGTGCCTCGGCTACCCGGCGCTGCCCGAGGGCCGGGACAACCGGTTCATGCAGTTGCTGGTCGGCGACCCGGCGGCCATCGGCGCGCTGCGGATCGACCACCGCAGCCCGGATCCCGAGGCCCAGTCGGCCATCCGGGAAGCCTTCTACGGCGACGTCGAACCTTCACGAGCGGCGGCCGCGACCGCTCTGCTCAGCTGCGACGCGCCGCTGGTGACCACTCCGACGAACGAGTCGCGCTGTTCCCGGCGGCTCCTGCGGCCGACGAGAGCGAGGAAACCGATCGTGAGGACGCCCGCTGCCGCGCAGATCGTCCAGGCGAGAACGTAGGCCCCTTCGCCGGCGATTCTCGTGCCGGGCAAGGTGATGCTGGACAGGACGAAGGTGAACACCGCCCCGCCCAGGCTGCCGCCGATGGCTCGCGTCGTGTTGTACATCCCCGTGGCCACCGCGATCTCGTCGGCGGGGCTGTGCTCGGCGATCATCGCCGGGAGCGCGGCGAACGCCAGCGACGTGCCCAGCGTCGAGAGCGGAGTCAGCACCACGAACAGCACAGTGGACTCGTGCTGCACGATGAAGACGATCTGCACGACCACGTCGACGACGATGCCCGCGACCGCGGTGCGGGTGCCCCCGATGGCGCGGCTCAACCGGGACATCAGCAACGCGCCCGCTCCCCCGGCCAAACCGGCGACCACCAGTACCTGGGCGAGGACGATGGGCGGGAGTTTCAGCCCGTATCCGACCTTCGCGGGATCCGCGGAGAGGAACGTCAAGCCGACCGTCTGCGAGCCGATCAGCGCGAGGCCGAGGGTGATCGCCGCGAGGTACCAGCGGAGAAGCTGCGGCCGCACGAGCGCGCGCACGTCGACGAGCGGATGATCGCTCCTCAGCTCGATCACCACCCACAGGGCCAGCACCGCAAGGGATCCGGCGAGCAGCCCGACGGTCATCGCGAGCGGACGGCCACTCGCTCCGCCGAGAACCCACAGCAGTGAGCCCAGTCCGACGCTGATGGCCAGCGCACCGGCCCAGTCCACGTTGCCGCGGGCCCGGACGGCGCTCTCCGGCACGAAGAAGAACACGATCACGAGGCCGAGAACGGCGAGCAGAACCGGAACGGTGAGCGTGGCGCGCACGTCGTTCGTGGTCGCCTGCACGATCCCGCCCACTTCGAACCCGGCGGTGCCGCCGATCATGGCCGCGGCGGCGAGGAAGCCGATGGCGCTGCGCGCCCTGGTGCTGTCCAACCGGCTGCGCACGATCCCGAGCTGCAGCGGCAGCAGGGCGGCGACCGGGCCGAGGAACACCTGCCCCAGCAGCATCACCGGGAACGAGGGACCGTAGGCGAACAGTGCCGCCCCGATCAGGGCCGAGGCCAAGGACAACCTCATCAGCCGGCGATGTCCGTAGAGATCACCGAGGCGGCTCACGATCGGCACCGAGATCGACGCGGCGAGCAGCTGGATCGACGCGATCCAGTTGAGGTCCGCCGCCACGATGCCGAACTGCTTGCCGATCTGCGGGATCAGTGACGGGGTCATGCCCTGGATGAGGCCGCTCACCATCTCGACGACCACCAGCATTCCCACCGCGCGCCGGACTGAGCCGCGGTGCGGGGAAGCGGTCGTCGACGGCGACGCTGCCGTCGTCATTTCGTTCACGGGAGCTCCGATCGTGGTCCGCGTGGAGGGAGAGCGCCGCGGCTGCTGCGTCGTCCTGCGAACGGGACCCACGCGTGCCGCGGCGTCCACAGAAGGTAGGTCGAGGGAGCCGGTTCGCTGATCGTTCTTCGGAAACGCTCGCCGAGGTGGCCGCCGGACCGCGTTCACGACCGCTCGGCGGCCGCTGCGAACGGCCGGTGATCGTTCATCCCCGTTGGCACCCGGTCTTGGTCGTTTGCGAAGCGAGCTCGGCCCTCGATGAGCGCTTCGGCGGAATCGGCCGATGGCCACGCACTCCGGATCTACGCTCGTCCGCACGCTCGACGACGTCGAGGAGCAGCCTCGGCCGACGCCCTCGGCCACCACGGACACCGACGTCAGACCCGAAGGAGCAGCCGGCCCATGACCGCCACCGCACCGCCGACGCCGCTGGTGATCACCGAACACGACATCCGGATACCCATGCGCGATGGCGTACTGCTCCGCGCCGACCTGTGGCGCCCGGCGGGACCCGATCGCCATCCGGTGCTGATTTCCCGGACGCCCTACAGCCCCTCGATGGTGACGGCGGCACTGAACCCGCACCGGCTGGCCGCGGCGGGTTTCGCGGTGCTCGTCCAGCATTGCCGCGGCCGCTTCGGCTCCGGTGGCACGTGGTCCTATGTCCATTCCGACGTCGAAGACGGTTACGACACCGTGGAATGGGCCGCCGGCCGCCCGTGGTCCGACGGGCGGGTCGGCATGTTCGGCCAGTCCTACGGCGGGTCGACCCAATGGCTGGCCGCCCAGACGCGTCCGCCGCACCTCGAGGTGATCGCCCCTGAAGCCTGCGCCGCGGACTACTGGGAAGGCACCTTCGACGCGGGCGGCACCTTCCGGCTCGCGTTGCGAGTCGGCTGGACGGCGCACGTCATCTCCGAAAATGGCCGAGGAATGGGGAATCGACGACGCGCGGCTGGCGCATCTGCGCAGCGTCACCCTCGGCCTGCACAGTGCCGTCGCCACCGGCGATCCCGAACAGCGGCGGCAGGCCCGAGCGGCGGCCGCCACCGCGCTGGACGAGATCTTCCGCACCCGGCCGTTCCGCGACAACCCGCTGTGGCACGGCCGGGCCGGGTGGCTCGAGGAAGCGTTCGACCACGAATCCCGCGACGACTCCACGTGGCTCCGGCACAATCCCACCACGCACTACAGCGGGATCGACCTGCCCGCGCTCCACATCGGCAGCTGGTACGACATCCACCTCGGCGCGACGCTCCGCCACTACACCGGCATGCGCCGGCAGGCGCCCACCGCCGCGGCGCGTGCTGCGCAGCGGCTGATCATCGGCCCCTGGGACCACTGGCACTCGACGGTGCACCTCGTCGGTGAGGTCGACTTCGGTCCCGAAGCCGCCATCGACATCACGGCTGTCCGCGCCCGGTGGTTCCGCCGGCACTTCGACGGCGCACCCGACGACACGGCGCCGATCCGACTGTTCGTGATGGGGCGCAACGAGTGGCGGGACGAAGCCGAATGGCCCCTGGCCCGAACCGAGTTCACCCCGTTCTACCTCCACGACGGCGCCGTGCTCGACCCGCGGCGCCCCACCGCGGACACCGGCGCGGACGCCTTCACCTACGACCCGCGCGATCCCGTCCCCACCATCGGAGGACGCCTGCTCGGCAGTGGCGGCGAAGTCGCGGGCCCGGCCGACCAACGGCCCAACCTCGCCCGCGGCGACGTGCTGACCTACCTGTCGGCCGAGCTCAGGGAGGAACTCGAGCTCACCGGCCCGGTCACCATGGACCTGTGGGCCTCCACCGACGCCCCGGACACCGATTTCACCGCGGTCCTCCTCGACGTGCACCCCGACGGTCGCGCCCTCAACCTCTGCGAGGGTGCGGTCCGGGCGAGGCACCAGCTCCCGGCGACGCCGCTGGAACCCGGCGCGGTCTACCACTTCACCCTCGACCTCGCCGCGACGAGCATCGTGCTCGCGCCGGGCCACCGCGTCGGCGTCTACGTCTCTTCCAGCAGCTACCCCGAATGGGAACCCAACCCCAACACGGGAAACCCGCTCGGAACCGACACGAACGAAGACCTGCGCACGGCCCGCCAGACGGTCCACCGGACGGCGGCCTGTCCGAGCCGCGTCGTGCTGCCGATCATCCCCCGCTAGCGAACCGCACAGGAGGTGTGCAGGATGGCGTCCAGGCGAACGGTCAGGATCGGCTCGGGTGCCGGCTTCGCCGACGACCGGATCGAGCCGGCGGTCGAGCTCGCCGAGCGGGGTGAACTCGACTACCTGGTCTTCGAATGCCTCGCGGAGCGCACGATCGCCCTGGCCCAGCTGGAGCGGTCACGCGACCCGCTGGCCGGTTACCACGAATGGCTCCCCGACCGGATGCGGGCGGTGCTGGCGACCTGTGCGGCCATCGGCACCAAGATCATCACGAACATGGGTGCGGCCAATCCGCTCGAGGCCGCTCGCGTCGTGGTCGAGATCGCGCGGCGCGAGGGCCTCGCGGGCCTGCGGGTCGGCGCGGTGACCGGTGACGACGTCCTTTCCCTCGTCACCGCCGAGGACCTTCCGCTGCTGGACCGGCCCGGGTCGGTCTCCTCCCTGGGAAATGTGGTCTCCGCCAACGCCTACCTGGGCTGCGAGGGCATCGTCCGCGCGCTCGCCGAAGGCGCCGACGTGGTCGTCACCGGCCGTACGGCGGATCCGTCCCTGTACCTCGCGCCGCTGGTCCACGAGTTCGGCTGGGCCCTGGACGACTGGGACCGGATCGGCAAGGGGCTCTGCCTCGGCCACCTGCTCGAGTGCGCGGCTCAGGTCACGGGCGGCTATTTCGCCGACCCCGGATTCAAGGACGTCCCGGCCCTCGCGCGGCTGGGCTTCCCCCTCGCGGTCGCCGAGGCCGACGGCACCTTCGTCGTCACCAAGGTCGCCGGCTCGGGTGGCCTCGTCGACGTGCGCACCTGCACCGAGCAACTCCTGTACGAGGTGCACGATCCGGCCGCCTACGTCTGTCCCGACGCCGTCGCGGATTTCTCCGGTGTCCGCCTGTGTGAGCTGGGCACGGACCGGGTCCAGGTCACCGGCGCCACGGGTCGTGCGCGCCCGGACCGGTTGAAGGTCTCGGTCGGCTACTTCGACGGTTTCCTCGGTGAAGGCCAAATCTCCTACGCCGGACCGAACGCGGTCGCCCGCGGCCGGCTGGCTCTCGACATCGTCCGGGAGCGGCTCACGACCGCCGGTCTTTCCGGCGCGGACCTGCCGTACGAGTTGATCGGGGTCGACGCCGTGCTGCGCGGGCCGCGGGTGGACGTCGCCGATCCGCGCGAGGTGCGCGTTCGCGTCGCCGGCCGGACCAGCTCACTCGACGCGGCCAAGTACCTCGGCCGCGAGGTGAGCGCCTTGTGGCTCAACGGCCCGGCCGGCGGAGGCGGCGCGACCCGGCGAGCCGAACCGGTCGTGGCGATCGCGTCGGCACTCTTGCCCAGGCACGCCGTCCGTACCGAAGTGTCCATTGTGGAGGCATGAATGCTGTTGCACCTGCTGGCCCACGCTCGCGCCGGCGACAAGGGGACGACCTCGGACATCACACTCGTCGCCTACCGGCCGCACCATTACGCGCATCTGCGCCGGTACGTGACCGGTGAGCGCGTCCGCGAGCACTTCGCGGACCTCGACCTCGGCGAGGTGGAGCGATACGAGGTGCCGCAGCTCTTCGCACTGAAGTTCGTGCTGCGCGACGCGCTGACCGGGGTCACCCGCGCACCCGATCTCGACGCGCACGGCAAGAGCCTGTCCTCGTCGTTGCTGGAAATGGTCGTCCCGGAACCGGTCACCCTCGATCCGGCCCGCTTCGCCATGAACTGGTGATTTCCTCGAAGATCCCGCGGTTGCCGACGGCGGCGCAGTTCTGCCTCGTCATGGCCCCAGGTCTCCTCGGGTTGACTGTGCTCAGAAGGGTTGTGTGCCGAACTCGCGCATGTCGGCGGCATACGGCGCGACGCTGAGGACGCCGCCGTCGACGGCGTGCACGCTGCCGCTGATGAAGCGAGCGTCGTCGGAAGCGACGAAGGCGACGAACTTGGCGATGTCGTCGAAGTGCCCGAGCCGGGGGGTGTGGTGGCGGGTCATCATCCTGAGCCAGTGAGTACCGCTCAGCGCTTCCAGTCCCTGCTCGCCCAACGTGATTCCCGGCATGACCGCCACGCACCGGATGTTCTGCTTGCCGTAGCGGGCGGCGACCGAGCGGGTGAGGGAGTTGAGCCCCGCTTTCGAGGCTCCGTAGGCGAATCGCGTCGGTTCACCGATCACGCCGGATCCCGACGAGGTGTTGACGATGACCCCGCCGCCGGCCTCGATCATGACGGGGATCGCGTATTTGCAGCCCAGCATGGGTCCCCGCAGGTTGACCGCCAGCGACCGGTCTCACAGGTCCGCGTCCATTGTGGTCAGATCGTCGTCCTGCTGCGACGCGAAGGTCGCCGCCGCGTTGTTGTGCAGGATGTCGAGGCGGCCGAACCGATCGATCGCTTCGGCGATCATCGCCTGCACCGCTTTCTCGTCGGCGACGTCGGTTTCGATGCCGACCGCACGACCGCCGCCGCGGACGATTTCGCCCGCCCGGGTTTCGGCGGCCTCGCCGTTGATGCCGGCGAGCACTACGGCCGCCCCGCGCCGGGCGAACTCCGCGGCGCAGGCCGCGCCGATCCCGCCGCCGGCCCCGGTGATGAGCGCGACTTTGTCCTGCATGGAAAACCTTCCGGTTCGTAGGAGTCGGTCAGCTGAAGAAGGTGCCGCAACCGCCGACCGGCCCGCTCGCTGAGCACGAAGGGGCCACGGCGTTGACAGTGATGTCGTAGCGGGCCCATTCGCAGGCGGCGACCCGGGTCAGGCCCGCGATGCCGCCCTGGCTCCGTCGACGACCACCGACACGGAAGCGCCTTCGTGGGCCAACGCCCGGGCGATTCCGGCACCGGTGCCCTGGCCCGCGCCGGTGACGACGGCCGTCTCGCCGGCGGGGATCGGCCGGGTCATCCGATCGCCTGGTAGGTGAAAGTGGACGGACCATAGTGGACGGTCACGGTTCCGGCGGGCGAGTCCGAGTCGATCACGCCTTCGTCACGGCTGGCGACGCGGATCCGCAGCCGGTGCCCTGCCTTGAACCGGTGGTGCGTCGCCCACAGCGGCACCCGCAGGTCGTAGGGAGTTCCTGGCTCCACCGGCACCCGCACCTCGTTGCCGGCCCGGTGGCTGGCGCGCAGGAAACCGTGGGTGACCCTGGAGACCTCGTCGTCGGGGCCGAGGTCTTCCAGGATCACGGCGACGTAGCCTTCGTCCGCGGTGAAGGCGACGCGCAGATCGACGAACGGCGTACCGGCCAGCACCAGATCCGCCGGAAGGGACTCCGTCTCGGCGAGCAGCGCACCGGTCTCCACGTCGAACACTTCGGTGGCTTTCTCCGCCGGACCGGCCACGAGCTTGCCGCCGGGCGCGAAAGTCAGGTGGTCTTCCCGCGCCTGGGCCGGCGGCCAGGTCGAGTACTGCCTCCACCCCGCGTCGGGCATCTCGTAGGAGGTCACCCGGGTTTCGGGCAGGAGGCCGGGGACGTCGTCGGAGAGCCAGTGGTCCCACCACGCCAGGTACGCCGCGGTCGCGATGTCCTCGAACTGGCCCGGGAGCGTGCCGTGGCTCCACGGGCCCGCGACCATCCAGACGTTTTCGGGGCGGGCCTGGAAGTTCTTCACCATGGCGTTGCGGTACTGGTCCAGCCAGCCGCCGACGTCGAGCACCGGAACGTCGAGCCTGTCCCAGCGCGCCCGCACGCTGCGGTCGCGCCAGTAGTCGTCGTAGAGCGGGTGCCTGGGGTAGGTCTCGAGGGTCGCCGGGGCGGTGTCGGACTGCCAGCCGCGGATCCGGTTGTTGTAGATGCCGCCGCCGAGGTAGATCGTGTCCTCGTACCAGTCGCTCAGCGCCTGGGCCGCGATCACCGCGGTGAGGTGTTCCGGCTGGTGCACGGCGGCGAGGAGGGCGGTGTGCCCGCCGTAGCTCACGCCCATCTGGCCGACCTTGCCCGTCGAGAACGGCTGCGTCCCGAGCCACTCGATCAGGTCTACGTTGTCACGCTGCTCCTGCGGGCCGAACGGGTCGATCTCCCCCGGCGAGTCACCGCTGCCGCGCACGCTGCACACCAGGACCACGTACCCCCGGGTCACGAACGCGCGGGCACCGGCGGCCATGAACGACACCGCGTTGTACCCGTTGAACTCGTACACGATGCCGGGAAACCGCCCGGGCGCAGGGGAACCGTCCGGGTTCGCGGGGCGGTGGAGCTCCCCGGCCAGCAGCACCCCGTCCCGCATCTCGACCTGGACCTTGCTCACGTGAACGCCGTGCGTTTCCGGTCTCGCATACGTGAAGAACGGATCCGTCGACGAGGTCGAGCGAGCCACGGGCTTCGAGAGATCGAGTCCCGCGAAGTGCGCGGACAGATCGGTAGGTGACAACGGTTCCGGCATGTCCGGAGCGTATCCACGACAGCCTGACTGAGGGCGCCAAGTCGACAAAGTGATCATTCCTTCCGTCTTGTAGCGCAGAAACACCCATTCCAACCTCTGATCGGGCGTTCTGCGATCACTTCGACCGGCGTCCTCTCTGACTTCTGATGCGACCGAAACCCGCCCAACTGCGCAAACGCGGCGCCGGACATCTTGATTCGGTGAACGCGCGCGCCGGCCGGATTCAGGCCCTTGTGCGATCACGCGAGTGACCTTCGTACGCAGAAACAGGTAGCGTTCGGCCACCATGGGTGCTTCCCGCGCACCATGCGCTCCTGGAGCCCTGTCATGCAAGAGCAATTGTCCGAGGACGACCTCGCGCTCATCCATGCGCTGCAACTGTGGCCACGAGCCAGCTGGAGTTCCCTCGCGCCCGTGCTGGGCACGTCGGCCCCGGCGCTCGCGAGCCGGTGGATCCGGCTGCGCGAGAACGAGGTCGCGTGGGTTTACGCCTACCCGCTCGGCGGCGTGGCCGCGCGCAACCGTCAGCTGGCGATCGTCGAGTTCGACTGCGCGCCGGGCCGGCTCGACGACGTGGTCGGCACACTCGAGGGGCTGGTCCACGTCCGCGCCATCGAGTACGCGGCCCGCGGCCGCGACCTGATGACGATCGTCGCGGCACCGACATTCGAGAAGCTGTCCTCGTTGATCCTGGACGAGCTGTCCCGGATCCCGGGCGTGCAGTCGACGAGGACGCACCTCGGCACCGAGATGCACATCGAAGGCAGGCAGTGGCGGCTCGACGCGGTCGACGCCCGTGAACAGGCCGCGATCGAGAAGGCCGCGAAGGCCGCCACCCCCAGCCCGCGTGGAGCGCCGGTCGACATCACCGCGCCCACCTACGCCCCGCTGATGTCAGCCCTGAGCAAAAACGGCAGAGCGACGGCGATCGACATCGCCGACCAGGTCGGCCGCCCGGCCTCGACCGTGCGGCGGCAGCTGGGCCGGCTGCTCAAAGCGGGTGCGCTGGCGATGCGGTGCGAACTGTCCCAGCTGCACACCCGGTGGCCGGTGAGCGTCATCTGGTGGTGCCGCGTGCCGAAACCGCTCCTGCTGTCCGTGGTCGCCAGAATGCGGGCCGAACCCCGCGTGCGGATGTGCATGTCGATGACCGGCCCCGCGAACTTCGTCGTCTTCGCCTGGACGGCGGGCCTCGCCGACCTGATGCAGCTCCAGGGCGTACTCGAGGACCTGCTACCGCCCGGCGCCCTCATCGACAGCTCCGTAACCCTGCGCACGCGCAAACGCGCCGGCTGGCTGCTACGCCCCGACGGCCGCCTCGACACGGACACACCGCAGCCCGCCCAGTAGGCAGTCGTCAACGAGCTGCGGCTCAGGCCTCGCCGGCCTTCGCACGGGCGATGGGCTCGCGCCTGGAGGCGGCGACAGCATCGCTGGCATGATCCACGCGTGAGCTACGACTTGGCGGTATGGGAGGGCGACCGTCCGTCCGGCGACCAAGCGGCCGGCGACGTGTTCCATTCGCTGTACGAGCGCCACATCGAGTCCGACAGTCAGGAACCACCCTCGGACCGCATCCGTACCTTCGCCTTGGCTCTGCTCGATCGCTACCCGGACATCAGTGAGGAAGACGGCGAAGACAGCCCTTGGTCGACCGCGCCGATGCTCAGCGAGGCGGTCGGACCGTTGATGTACTTCCCGATGGTGTGGAGCCGGTGCGAGGAGGTCTCCGCCTGGGCCGCGCAGCTCGCCGCGGAACACGGATTGGTCTGCTATGACCCTCAGCTCGAGCGGCTCCGACCGTAGCGTTGCGACGAACCGGTCGGCCTTCGTCCGCATCAGCGCGGCGAGGGCTTCGCCAAGGATCGCCCCGGGCGGTCTCTAACAAGTATCCCGGTTGTTCTTAGACTGGCCGCGTGGAGGACATCGAAGCGATCGCCCTGCTGCAGGACCCCGTCCGGCGGCGGTTGTACGACTACGTGGCAGCCCAGGACCACGAGGTGAGCCGGAACGAGGCGGCGGAGAGCGCCGGGATCCAGCGCACGCTGGCCGCGTTCCACCTGGACAAGCTCGTGGACGCGGGGCTGCTGGAGACCGACAGCAGGAGGCTGAGCGGGCGGACGGGCCCCGGCGCCGGGCGGCCGGCCAAGCTCTATCGCAGGTCCGGCGCCGAGCGCCAGTTCTCGGTTCCCCCGCGCGATTACCGCACCCCCGCCGATCTGCTGGCCGAGGTCGCCGACACCGCCCGCCTGGACACCGAACTGCAGGCCGCCGCCCGACGGGAGGGGCGGGCCGCCCGCGCCACCGCGCCCGCGCCGGTCGACGGTCTCGACGCGGCGAAGGCCCTGCTGGCCGCTCGCGGCTACGAGCCCCGCCTGGACGAAGACCGGGACGCCTTGCGCCTGGCCAACTGCCCCTTCCACGCCCTTTCCGAGCGGCATCCGGTGCTGGTGTGCGGGATGAACCTGGCGCTACTGGAAGGGCTGCTGGAGGACGCCGTCGGCCTGCAGGCCCGCATGGACCCGCGACCGGGCATGTGCTGCGTCGTCGTCGAGCTTTCTAAAAATAACGCGAGTTGACATAGAAACACCACGATGGTGAGGTGAGGGCATGACGGGACACCACCTCGCCCAGCTCAACGTGGGCACGATGAAATTCCCCCTCGCCGACAGCCGCATGGACGGCTTCACGTCCATGCTCGACACGCTGAACGAGGTCGCCGACAACGCACCCGGCTTCATCTGGCGCCTGGTCGACGACAGCGGCACCGACGCCACCGCGATCCGCACGTCCCTGGGCAATGACGTCCTGGTGAACATGTCCGTCTGGGAAAGCCGGGACGCCCTGTGGGACTACGTCTACCGCAGCGGCCACCTGGACGTGCTGCGCCGCCGGGCGGAATGGTTCGAGCCTCCGAAGGCGCCGTTCCAGGTCATGTGGTGGATCCCCGCCGGGCACACTCCCACCGTCGAGGAGGCCGTCGAGCGCCTGGAACTGTTACGCGCACAGGGCCCCACGCCCAACGCCTTCGGTTTCCGCGACACCTACCAGCCCGCGGACGCCGACTCGACACCTCGGCACCCGGCGGAGGCTCCTCGGCGCCGCCAGCTCGCGAGGTAGTGGCGGCCGCGCGATCCGCCAGGGAATCCGTGCAGCAGGATCAGTTTGTCGCAGCTCGCGGCGGAAACGTGGACCGACAGCCCCGCCGGGCACCGCAATCGATCCATTGTGGACACGGCGTTCCTCTCGATCGGCCGTTCCGGGGAAGTACGATCTCCGGCCCCTCGCGCGCGACCCGGAACCACCTCAGCTCTTGATGAACTCCAAGACATCGGCGTTGAGTTGCTCAGCGTGGGTGACGTACAGGCCGTGCCCGGCAGTGGGATATTCCCGGTAGACGGCGTGGGGCACCAGCTTCCGGGTGCGACGGCCGGTGACGTCGATGGGGGCGGACTGGTCGGCCACTCCGTGCACAACGAGCGTCGGAATGGTGATCTGACGCAGATCAGGGCGGAAATCGGTGCCGAAGTTCGAGTGGAACATCGCGGCCGTCGCGAACGGCGATGCCGACAGGCAGCGCCGGATCTCGTGCTCGATCAGTGCCGGTGAAACGTCGTTGCCCAAGTGCGTGGCGAAATAGCCCTGCGCTCGATCGGCGAACCACTTCGGCCGGTCCTTGCGCAGCTGTGCCAGCGTCGCCTCGTTGACCGCCTCGGGAATTCCCTCGGGATTGTCCTCGGTCAATTCGAGGTACGGCAACGTCGCCGCCAGGAACGCGACACGGGAGACCCGCTCCTCGCCGTGCCGGGACAGATAGCGTGCGGCCTCGCCACCGCCGGCCGAGTGGGCGACGAGCGTGATGCCGCGCAGGTCCAGATGCTCGATCAACGCGGCCAGATCGTCGGCGCCGGTGTCCGCGTCGTAGCCGGAGGAGGGGCGGTCCGAGCGGCCGTGCCCCCGCCGGTCCAGCAGGACACACCGGAATCCCCGCTCGACGAAGAACGGAACCTGATATTCCCACATTTCGGCGTTCAGCACCCAACTGGAAACGAACACCATCGGCGCGCCCGAACCGTAATCCTCGTACGACAGGCGGGTCCCGTCACCAACCTCGAAGAAAGACATTTTCCGCTCCTCACCATTGTGTTGTGACCCAATGGTCGCCGAGGATGAGACGCTGGTCGATTACCTGGCACGTAATGAGTCCTGCGGCCGGTCGCGGGCGAGCGCGCAGGCCCGGCGGCTCCGGACGGAGCCAGCGGGACCGGTCGGACGGCGACAGCGGGCCGTGGCCGCCCAGGCCGGACTCGGTCGGGCGGTGCCCTTCTGGTCGTGTGTCGGCTGTCACGGCAGCTGCCGCCGGGCCGACGCCGGCACCACCCGAAACTTGCCGACCGAGACCACCTTCGCCACGCTCGGCGAAGCGTCACCGATCAGCTACGCGAACATCCGCCGATGGGCCACTTGGTCGACAGCGGCAGCCCCGCCGGCGGTCACAAACTGGGCTTCTACCGCCCTCAAGTCGCCCCTACCAACGGGTAGCAAAAAAGCCCAGGCCTGTGGCCTGGGCTTTGCTCCCCCGCTTGGACTCGAACCAAGAACCCTCCGGTTAACAGCCGAATGCTCTGCCAGTTGAGCTACAGGGGATCGTATTCGGTTGTGCACCGGATCTCCGGTGCGATGGAAAGAAGTTTAGCGCACCCCCCGCGCCACCCGAACAGGGGCCCCTCTTTGCGGATCACGCCCAGGGGGCGCCGGATTGCTGGACAATGGAGAGTCGGGAGTCCGACGAACGAGAGGCGTGGCCACTGATGAAGAAGTTCCTGCTGGGCGTGGGTCTGGGATACGTGCTGGGGACCAGGGCCGGCCGGGGACGGTACGAGCAGCTCGTGCGCACCTACCGCAAGGTGATCGACCACCCGATGGTCCAGGGCGCCGCGGGAGTGGCGCGGGCCAAGGTCGGGGAGAAGTTCGGCCGGGGGCGCTGAGCCCCGCGCACACTGCCGCCGAGGGGGCCTGCGAGCGCGCCCGGAAACGTCAGGGGATGCGCGCCACGAAGAAGATGCGGCGGAACTCGAACCACGTCGTGCCGTCCGCGCGGGGCGGGTAGGCCTCGTCGAGGAGCGGGGCCAGCTCCGTGCGGAAGGCGGCCCAGTCGTCGTCCGGGAGGGCGGCGCGGATGGGGCGCAGGGCGGTGCCGGTGATCCACTCCAGCACGGCGTTCTCGCCGGCCAGGCGCTGCATGTAGGTGGTCTCCCAGGCGTCGACGAGGCAGCCCGCGTCGGCCAGCAGGGAGGCGTACTCCAGAGGCGACGACACGGCCTCGTCCTCGCGCAAGACCAGGGTGGCCAGGCGCGAGGCCCACGCCGGGGACGCCGCCAGCTCGCGCGTGATGCGGTGCGACGGCGCGCCGAAGTTGCCCGGCACCTGCACGGCCAGCACGGCACCCAAAGGCAGCTGCGAGACCCAGCGGCGCAGCAGCTCGTCGTGGCCCGGCACCCACTGCAGCACCGCGTTGGAGACGACCACGTCGGTGTCCGGGTGCGGCGCCCACTCGCGGACGTCGGCGACGTGCGCGTCCACGCCGCGAGCGCGGGCGGCGTCGACCATCTCCGGCGAGCTGTCGAGCGCCTCCAGCGTGGCGCCGGGCCAGCGGCGGCCCAGGTCGAGCGTGAGGTTGCCCGGGCCGCAGCCCAGGTCGACGACGCGGCGCGGCGCGTCGGACGAGATTCGCCCGATCAGGTCGTAGAAGGGGCGGGCCCGCAGGTCCGCGTAGTCGAGGTACTTGGCCGGATCCCACATGCGAGCCTCCCGAGAGCTAAACCGTACGCCCGTACTGAGTACGAGCGTACTGCTTACTCCCCCGGGTTGGCCAGCTTCGCGGCTACTTCCCCCGCGATCGCCTCCACCAGCGCCGGATCCGTGCCCGGGTCGGGGCGCACCTGGAGCACCGTGCCGTCGCGGCCGGGGACCTTCCGCTGCACGAACCACGCGCCGCCGCCGGCCCCGAAGTCGTGGCGGTGGCGCGCGCGCACGGAGCCGTCGACGCGCAGGCGCACCTGCGGCGGCACCTTGCCCGGCGCGGGCAGCCGGAACCGCACGGGCGGGCGGTCGACGACCACCATCACGGCGCCGGCCTCCCCGGTCTCCTCGGACTCCTCGGACTCCGTGAGCTCGAAGACACCGTCGCCCCACGCGGCCTTGGCCACGAGGTGCCAGTAGACGCGCCGGGGGCCGCCCTCGGACGGCACCCACAGGCCGAGGCTGGTCACCACGAGCTCGCCACCGCCCTCGACGCCCGCGACCGCGATCACGTTCTCGCCCGGAGCGAGCTCCCCCGGGAAGTCCGCGGGGAGTCCCCCGCCCATCAGCCGGTTCAGCCAGCCCATGTCAGTCCCATCCGGACGCGGCCTGCTCGCGCAGCGACTTGCGGTACTGCTCCAGCGCCACGAGGTCGCCGAACAACGCACGGTAGTCGTCGGGCGCTTCGACCGGCGAAAGTCGTTGCAGCTTCGACTTGATCTCGCCGATCTGCCGGCCGACGAGACTTTCCTGCACCCCCGCGAGCACGCCGGAGATGTAGCGCGAGTCCACTTCTCCCAAGGCGCGCAACGGTTCCACGGCCAGCTCGCTCAGCACGCGCCGCACCGTCCCTTCCGGACAGTGCTGCCGCGCGGCGTCGAGCAGGGCCGAGCCGGTGAGCCCCGACGCGGCGCCGCCGGCCTTGAGCAACGCCAGGTGCACGGCGACGTACACGGGGTGCGTGAACGCCTCCTCCGGCAGCGAGTCGTACTCCGGCCCGGCGATCGCGGGCTGCTGCAGCGCGGCCTTGAGCGCCTCGCGCTGGCCCATGAACCGCGGGTCGCCGGGGGCGGGCCGCGGCAGGTCCTGCTTCTCCGGCTCGGGCGCGGGCGCCTGCCGGGACGCGGGCTGCCGCAGCTGCGGCTGGCCGCCGCGCTTGGCCGTGGCCCCGGCCGCGCCGCGCACGCGGTTCACGACCTGCGCCACGTCCTGCCAGCCGACCCACCACGCGAGCTTCGACGCGTACCCGTCGCGGCTCGCGCGGTCCTTGATGGCCGCGACCATCGGCACGGTCTTCTGCAGCGCCGAGACCTGGCCGTCGACCGCGTCGAGGTCGAACTGCTTGAGCGTGCTCTTGATCACGAACTCGAACAGCGGCGTCCGGCGCGCCACGAGGTCCTTCACCGCCGCGTCGCCCTTCGCGATGCGCAGCTCGCACGGGTCCATACCGTCGGGCGCCACCGCGATGTAGGTCTGGCCGGCGAAGGTCTGGTCGCCCTCGAACGCCTTCAGCGCGGCTTTCTGGCCCGCCGCGTCGCCGTCGAAGGTGAAGATGATCTCGCCGCGGAAGGCGTCGTCGTCCATCATCAGCCGGCGCAGCACCTTCATGTGGTCCTCGCCGAACGCCGTGCCCGACGACGCGACGGCCGTCGGCACGCCGGCCGCGTGCATCGCCATCACGTCCGTGTAGCCCTCGACCACCACGACCTGGTGGCGCTTCGCGATCTCGCGCTTGGCCTGGTCGAGGCCGAACATGACCTGCGACTTCTTGTAGATCTGCGTCTCGGAGGTGTTGAGGTACTTCGCCTCGATGCGGTCGTCGTCGAACAGCCGCCGCGCGCCGAAGCCCACCACGTCGTTGCCGACGTCGCGGATCGGCCACACCAGCCGCCGGTGGAAGCGGTCCATCGGGCCGCGCTGGCCCTCCTTGGACAAGCCCGCCGCGAGCAGCTCCTTGACCTCGAACCCGCGGTTGAGCAGATGCTTCGTGAGCTTGTCCCAGCCGCCCGGCGCGAAGCCGCAGCCGAACTGCTTGGCCGCGGCCGCGTCGAACCCGCGCTCGGAGAGGAAGTCGCGCGCGGCACGGGCCTCGTCGGTCACCAGCTGCTCGATGTAGAACTCGCTCGCCGCGCGGTGCGCCTCGATCAGCCGGGAACGCGTGCCGCGGTCGCGCTGCACGCTCCCGCCGCCGCCCTCGTAGTTCAACCGGATGCCGACGCGGTCCGCCAGCCGCTCGACCGCCTCGACGAACGAGACGAGGTCGATCTTCTGGATGAACTTGATGACGTCGCCGCCCTCGCCACAGCCGAAGCAGTGGAACGTGCCGTGCGTGGGGCGCACGTTGAACGACGGGGTCTTCTCGTTGTGGAACGGGCACAGCCCCTTCAGGCTGCCGCCCCCGGCGCGCCGCAGCGCGACGTACTCCCCCACGACCTCGTCGATCCGGTTGCGCTCACGCACCTCCGCGATGTCGCTCTCCCGAATCCGTCCTGCCACGGTATCCACAATAGTTCTCCCTCCCCGGTGGCTTTGCGGCACACTCGGCCTCATGCCCACACCGACGGCGCTCGACGACCTCGCCCGGGAGTTCGCCACCCACCGCGGCCACCTGATCGGGGTGGCCTACCGGCTCACTAGCACCCGCTCGGACGCCGAGGACGCCGTGCAGGAAGCGTGGCTGCGCCTGGCCGCGCTCGACGACGCCGGGCGCGCCGGCATCCGCGACCTGCGGGCCTGGCTGACCACGGTCGTCGGCCGGATCTGTCTGGACCGGCTGCGGTCGGCGCCGGCGCGGCGCGAGCAGTACGTGGGCCAGTGGCTGCCCGAGCCGATCGTGACGCCGTTCGGCGCGCCGGTGAGCGAGGACCCGCTCGAGGCCGCGGTGCGCGACGACGGCATCCGCATGGCCGCGCTCGTGGTGCTGGACAAGCTCACGCCCGAGCAGCGCGTGGCGTTCGTGCTGCATGACGCGTTCTCAGTGCCGTTCGGGGAGATCGCCGAGATCCTCGGCTGCTCACCCGACGCCGCCCGCCAGCACGGCTCCCGGGCGCGGCGCGCGCTCGAGAGCGCCGACCCGCCGCCGCGCGCCGAGCTCACGGAGCAGCAGCAGGTGCTGGAGCGGTTCGTGACCGCGCTGCTGGCCGGAGACATCCGGGGCATGACCGAGGTGCTGCACCCGGACGTCGTGCTCATCGGCGATTCCGACGGCAAGGGCCGCACCACGCGCCAGATCATGGTCGGCGCCGACAAGCTCATGCGCTTCT
This sequence comes from Amycolatopsis sp. NPDC047767, assembly GCF_040704195.1. Lineage (NCBI taxonomy): Bacteria > Bacillati > Actinomycetota > Actinomycetes > Pseudonocardiales > Pseudonocardiaceae > Amycolatopsis > Amycolatopsis sp. NPDC047767. The sequence goes on along the minus strand of NZ_JBEYSJ010000014.1, from coordinate 62,382 downwards.
TCCTGGGCCTGATGGAGAAGTACGAGCCGGGCGTGTTCAGCCGCGGTGCCCCGATCCTGGTCAACGGCGACCTCGGCCTGTGGCTGCCGCCGATGCCCGGCCGCGACGGGTTCCTGTCCGTCGACGAGCACGTGCAGTCCATGAGCCTGCGCGACGGGCGCATCGTGGCCATCTACGACATCGTGAACCCCGACAAGCTCACGCACATCACGCGCCCCGCCTAGGTTCGGCGGGCGGGCGCGAAGAAGTCGGCGAGCAGTCGCGTGACCTGCTCGGCCTCGTCGTGGTGCACCCAGTGCGACGCGTCGGGCAGCCGTTCCACGCGGTCGAGGCCGGGGACGTCCTCGGCCTCGGGCTCGGCCAGCTCCTGGCCGAGGTAGCGGTCCTTGTCGCCCCAGATGACCAGGGTGGGCGCCTTGATCGGGCGGATCGCCGCTTCCGCCTTCTTCGGCGGGGTCCGCACCGAGGACCGGTAGTAGTTGATCATTCCGGTCGCCGCCCCCGGCTGGGACCACGCCTGCACGTACCGGTCGATCTCCTCCGCTGTGTACGCCGGGTTCGCGTCCTGCAGGAAGTGGCGGAAGAAGTGCCAGTTGTTCGCGTGCACGATCGTCTCGGGCAGGTCCGGGAGGGCGAACATGAAGAAGTACCAGGACTTCCGCAGCTGGCCGGGGTGGTGCAGTCCCTGCGACAGCTTGCGCGGGTGGGCCGCGTTGAGGACGGCCACCCGGTCCACGACCTCGGGGTGGCTCATCGCGGTTGCCCAGGCGACGGTTCCGCCCCAGTCGTGCCCGGCCAGCAGCGCCTGCTCGGCACCGCGTTCGCGAATGAGGCCGCCGAGATCGGCGGTCAGCCGGTCGGTGTCGTAGGCGTCGACCTCCTTCGGCCGCGAGGACAGGTTGTAGCCACGCAGGTCCGGCGCGACAACGCGGAACCCCGCTGCCGCCAGCGGTGCGATCTGCTTGCGCCAGCCGTACCAGAACTCGGGGAAGCCGTGCAGCAGCACGATCAGCGGGCCTTCGCCGGCTTCGACGTAGTGCAGCCGTACGTCGCCGACTTCCGCGTAGCCCTCACGGAGGTCGCCGCCCAGCCACGCCGCCTGCCGGTCGGGTTTCCCGCTCGCGCCGCCGGCGCGGCCTTCGCTCGTGTTCATCGTCGCCTCGCTGGGTTCGGCCCTGATGCATGCATGGTTCTGGGCCCCCTCGCGGACGGCATCACCTCCGGCAGATGACCCGTGGCCCGCGAGCGCGTGCCACTGTCCGGGGTCGTCCGCCCCCAACGATCCGGAGGTCCGTCGTGGCAGCGACAGGTGAGCGAACCGGTGCCGTCCGCCCGTTCTCGGTGGCCGTGCCGCCCGAGGCATTCGACGATCTCGAGCGGCGCCTCGCCGCGACCCGCTGGCCGAGCGCGGAACTCGTCGACGACCGTTCGCAGGGCGTCCAGCTGGCCGTGCTGCAAGCGGTCTGCCGGTATTGGGCAAGCGGGTACGACACCGGGCGGGTCGAGGCGCGGCTGAACGCGCTCCCGCAGTTCACCACTGAGATCGACGGCGTGGAGATCCATTTCCTGCACGTGCCGTCGCGGCACGAAGACGCGCTGCCGCTGATCATGACCCACGGCTGGCCGGGCTCGGTCATGGAGCTGCTCGACTCGATCGGCCCGCTCACCGACCCGACCACGTACGGCGGGCTCGCCCAGGACGCGTTCCACGTCGTCTTGCCCTCGCTGCCCGGCTACGGCTTCTCCGCCGAGCCGGCCGAGGTCGGCTGGGACCTCGGCCGCACCGCCCACGCTTGGGCGGAGCTGATGCGCCGCCTCGGCTACTCGCGCTTCGTGGCGCAGGGCGGCGACGTCGGGGCCGGGGTCACCGACGTGATGGGCCGCCAGGCACCCGAGGGGCTGGTGGGCATCCACACCAACCTGCTCGTGCCCGCGCTGAACGACCCGGCGGCCCTGCCGTCGGGCACCGAGCAGGAACGGGCGGCGCAGGCGGCGATCAAGACGTTCCAGACCAGCGGCAACGGCTACTTCGTCGAGCAGGCCACCCGGCCGCAGACGATCGGTTACGCGCTGCTGGACTCCCCCGCGGCGCTGGCCGCCTGGATGCTCGACCACGACACCGACGCCTACGCCAAGATCGCCCGCGCCTTCCTCGACGGGCAGCCCTCCGGCAACCTGACCCCCGACCACGTCCTGGACAACATCACCGCGTACTGGCTGACCGGCACCGGCGCATCGGCCGCCCGGTCGTACTGGGAGGCGTACGGGCCGGACGCGCCCGCCGCCCAGAACCCGCCGCCACCCCCGGTCCGCGTCCCGGTCGGCTTCACGACGTTCCCCGGCGAGATCTGGCGGACACCGCGCAGCTGGGCCGAACAGGCCTACCCCACTCTTGACTACTTCCACGAGGCGGAGCGCGGCGGTCACTTCGCCGCGTGGGAGGAACCCGACCTGTTCGCCGCCGAGCTGCGGGCCGCGTTCCAGCCGCTCATGGCAGCGGCACCCGGCACGCGTCGCCCGAGGTGAAGCCCTGGTCGACGATGCCGAGCGCGCTGTTCATGCGCGCGCGGGAGTTCTCGAGCGCGATCTGGTAGGTCAGCTCCAGCACGCCGGCGCGCCCGAACTCGGCTTCGAGCTCGGCCACCTGCTCGTCGGTCACGCTCACCTGCGCGCCCGAGATCGCGTCGGCGTAGGCCACGGCCAGCCGCTCGGCACGCGAGAACGCGGGCGAGGTCGCATAGTCGTCGATGTGGCGCAGCCGCTCGATGTCCAGGCCGTCGTGGCGCTGCAGCATCGTGCCGAAATCCACGCACCACGAACACCCGATCCGCGTGGCGACGCGGTACACCGCCAGCTCGCGCACGTTGGCGGGCAGCCGCTTCGACGCCTTCTCGGCCATCAGCTCGTGGACCACGGTCGCGCGCAGCAGCCCGGGATGGTGCGCCACCACGGCCATCGGCTCGGGCACGGCGCCGAAGCGCTTTCCGGCGAACCGGTAGAACAGCTTCTGCAGCGGGCCGGCCTCGGTGGTGCGCTTCGCCGGAATGCGGGGCATGGTCGTCTCCTCTTCGTCGGTGCTGACGGAGGAACGAGACGGGCGCCGGAGGTGTGACAGCTACCGGCGGCGCCAGTAGGCCGGGCGCCACCACTTCGAACACCAGACGCCCGCAGCACGGACAAACGCGCCTCAGCGGCCGGCCGAGATCGCGCGCACGTCCCAGAGCCATACGCCGTCCACGAACTGCGCGGGTTTGCGCAGCAGCAGCTCGACGGTGGCGCGGTACGCGTCGGCGTGTTCGCGCGGGATGAGGACGAGCACGCTGGCGTTCCAGTAGCGCAGGTCCTTGATGGTCTGGTCGCGGTCGGCGTCGGTGACGGGCTGGGCCTCGCCCGAGTCGCGGACGCGGTCGAGCAGGGTGGACGTCGGCATCTGGTAGGAGCCGTAGCGGCCGCGTTTGTCGTCGGGCCCGCTCGGGCCCACGAAGTAGCCCTCGGGCATCGCGTAGCCCAGGCCCGCGTCCATCTGCCAGTGCAGCGGCTCGGACTCGCCCGAGCCAGGCAACGGCACGGGCACCACCGTGCCACCCGGGGCGACGTAGGTGCGCCAGGTGCCGTCGGCGAAGAACGCCGGCGTCGGCGGGCGGTCCTTGACCAGCAGCTGCGTCGGCGCGATCGGGAGGAGCACGGCGATCACCGCACCCACCCAGAGCAGGCGAAGGGGCAACCGGCGCCGGCCCTCTTCCGGGTCCGGCAGTGTCTCGGCCGTGGCGAACACGCGCTCGGTGGCGATCGCGAGCAGCGCGCCGATCGCGGGCACGCACGCCATCGCCAGGCGCGACTCCAGCAGCGACTCGAACAGCGGCAGGTCGGCCAGCAGCTTCCACGGCCCCGCCACACCGATGTCCACGTGCACCGCCATGAGCTCGACGCCCATCGACAGCCACGCCATGAGGAACATCGAGATCGCGAGCGAGCGCGCCACGACCTCGCGCCACAGCCAGATCGTCACCACGACCATGAGCGCGATGAGCGGCCAGCCGAAGAACGCGTTCTCCTCGGTGCGGTTGATCGACACGTCGGCCGCGGCGTCGGGCTGGCCGGCGACAGACTGCGTGGCGAACCGCGTGAACGCGGCGAGGTCGTTGCCGACCGGGCCGTGCTCCAGGCCGGAGTAGCTCTGCGGGCCGAAGAACTGCCACCACAGCGGGAAAGCCACCAGCACGGCGGTGATCACCACGGCCAGCCCGCCGCCGAGCAGCAGCGGGCGCACCATCGCCTTGATCTCCCGCGGGCGCGACGCGAGGTACGCGACGGCGAAGATCACGAAGCCCAGCGCGAAGATCAGCAGCGGCTCTTCGCCGAGGAAGATCTGGTACGCCGTGAGCACGCCGAGCCAGATCCCGTTGCGCACGAGCTTGCGGCCCTGCGCCAGGTGGATCACCTTCAGCGCCAGGAACGGCAGCACGAACCACGCGACGAAGTTCGGGTGCGCGTTGCCGTGCGAGATCATCGACGGCGCGAACCCGGCCACCGCGCCGCCGATCGCCGCGGCCGCGCGGTACCGGACGAGGTGGCGCGAGAACACCCAGTACCAGGCGGCCGCGGTGCCGGCGAGGCTGCCGGTGAGCGCGATCGCCCACGTGACCGTGGGGCCGAAGGCGAGCGTGATCGGCGTGAGCGGGATGCCGACGCCGAGCATGGCCGTGTTGGCCATCATGTTCACGCCGAGCGGGTAGTTCTGCAGGTCCGAGTTGAGCGGGTTCTGCAGGTGCAGCACGGACTTCGCGGTGACGTCGAAGAACCACTCCCACAGGTTCTGGTCCGACGCGCTGTTCCACAGGTAGCCCGTGCCCAGGTCGCTCCAGAGCCCGCCGTACAGGATGAAGGCGAACGCGAGGAAGGCCGCCATGATGCCGGCGTCGGCCCACGACGGGCGCAGCTTCGGTGTGGCGGCGGGCGCGGACGGCCCGGGAACGGCGGGGATCAGCTCGGTCCTCGCTTCCGGTTGGAAAAGGCTCACTACGGGCGCACCACCCGCGCGAAGAAGTACACCGCGCCGGTGCCGGCGTGCCGGACGAGCAGGAGGAACGGCCGGTCCACCACGACTTCGAGCGGCTCGGCCGTGGACAGGGACAGCGTGCGCATCTGGATCGCCGTGGCGGCCGCGCCTTCGAGACCCTGCTCGTCGAGGCGCAGCACGGCCTGGTGCACCACGCTGTCGACCCACAGCGGACGCGTGGCGGTGAGCCCGGTGAGGTCGGCGCCCTGCGTGAACACCTCGCGCACGCCCAGGGCACGCAGGGCACCGTCGAGGTCGGTGCGGACGTCGAGCTTGATCTTGGGCAGCGACAGGCGCACCTTGCGGCGCTTCGGGCTGTCGAGGAGCTGCTTGAGGTTGGCGGTGTCGAGCGTGGCCTCGGCGGGCGCGAGATCGCCGTCCGGGAGCAGGACGACGGCTTCGACGCCGCCCTGCGCGGGGAGGCTCACGACCTGCCAGCCATCGGCGTGGTGGTGGCCGACGGTCTCCTCGAGGTGCATCGTCGGCACCCGGCGGGTGGCCCCGGGACTGTGGAAGTCCGCGGGCGCGGTGGCACCGTCGGGGAACGGGTGGCGCCAGGCGGTCTTGAGGTAGAGCGCGTTGACGAGGCTGGCGCGCGTGTCGGCGCTGATCGTGCCCGAGGGCAGCAGCTCCGGGATCAGGCCGTGGGTGATCCGGTCGACGTCGGTGTTGATCAGTCCGCGCGCGGCTTCGGGGTCCGTGGTGAAGGGCGCGGTCTCGGCTTTGCCACCGGGCCAGGTGATGAGCTCGTCGAGGAAGGCGCTCTCGACCGTGATCTCATCGGACGCCCAGAGCGTGTTGGCGACGGCCAGCCGGGCCTCATCGCCGAGCGCCGCGGCGTCGCGCAGCGCTGTGGCGTGCGCGTCGAGGTCCGCTTCGCTGGTGGCCAGGAGCCCGCGCAGCTCCTCGGCGGTCCGCCCGCGCGCCGCCCGGGCCGCGAGGCCCAGCGCACTGGCCGCGGAGTACGGCGAAAAACACGCGTCACCCCCACCCGCCGCAGCGGTGCGTCCCAGGGCGAGCGTGAAGTCCAAGTGGCTGTCCACGGCCATGCGGCGACCGTACCCGACCGGGTGGTTCCGGCGGCACGGAACCGATCAGCTGAAGCCTCGCCCCGCCCCTGCCTCGCCCCGCCCTGCCACTCCGGCTGGCCCTCCGCTCAGGCTCGCCCGTCCCCTCCGGCTTGCCGTCCCCTCTCGCTCACCCCTGACCCCTCCGGTCGGCTCACCCCCTCGGCTCGCCATCTCTCCGGCCGGCCCCGAGCACCCCAATGTGGCGTTGGTTGCGCCGAGCGCACCCAATGCGGCGTTCGGTGCGTTGAGCGCACCGAACGCCACATTTGGGGCGGGGTTGGCCGGCCCGCGAGGGCTGTGGGCAGGCGGAGCGGAGGGCAGCGCGGTGGTCAAGACCGCGCGGCCGAGAAGGGCGTCGTCGAGACGGGCGCGGTCGAGAAGGGCGCGGTCGAGAAGGGCGCGGTCGAGCCGGCGACAGCTCAACCGTGCCAGCCAACGTGCCCACGGTGCCCTTGGTGAACCCGCGCGTCCGTCATCGACGCGACCCCGCCCACCGCCACACACAGGGCGCGCAGCAGCACGACAACACCAGGTCAGATCTGCCGCCCCACGTACCAACAGCGCCATTCGCGAACCTGCGCATCCGTCATCGACGCGACCCGACCCACCGCCACCCCCAACAGCAGCAAGCACGACAACACCAGGTCAGGCGTGCCGGCCCACGTGCCAGCGGTGCCATTCGTGGGCCTGCGCGTCGGTGAGTGAGGCGACCTGGTCGACCACCACGCGCAGGCGTGCGGCGTCGTCGGTGGCGGCGTGCCACGGGGGGACGAAGAGGGGGTCCAGGGATTCCGGGGCGCGGCGCAGGAGGGCGGCGACCAGCTGCGCGATCAGCTCGCGCTGGCCGTCCTGCATGGCGAGGCGGCGCCGGTCGCTCATGACGTAGCGCAGGGCCAGGGCCTTGAGCAGCGCGACCTCCGCCGCGACCTGGTCCGGGACGGCGAGGCGGGCGCCGTAGCGCAGGAGGGGGCCCTCGCCGTAGACGCTGCGGGTACCGGTGACCGCGGCGGAGGCGAAGCGGCCCACGAGCTCGCTCGTCAGCTGCTTCAAAGCAACCTGCGCGCGCAGCGAGCCGTCCGGAGCGGTGCGGACGAGGGCGGCCACCACGGGCAGGTCGAGCAGCTCCTTGGCCGCGCCCTCCAAAGTGGACGCCGACAGCGTGGAGAAGTGCCGCGCGGCGGCCTCGGCGACGGCCGCGCGTTCGTCCGGATCCGCCAGCACGCCGAGCGAGATGCGCCCGGCCAGCACGCCGTCCTCGACGTCGTGGACGGAGTAGGCCACGTCGTCGGACCAGTCCATGATCTGGGCCTCGAGGCACCGCCGCTCGCCCGGCGCCCGGGAACGCACCCACTCGAACACGGGCACGTCGTCGGCATACACGCCGTACTTCTGCTGCCCCGGCCGGCGCCGCCACGGGTACTTCGTGGTCGCGTCGAGGCACGCGCGCGTGAGGTTCAGGCCGGCCGCCGCGCCGGCTTCGTCGAGGGACTTCGGTTCGAGGCGCGTGAGGATGCGCAGCGTCTGCGCGTTGCCCTCGAAGCCGCCGCACGCCTGGGCGACGTCGTCGAGCGCCTGCTCGCCGTTGTGCCCGAACGGCGGGTGCCCGATGTCGTGCGCGAGCCCGGCCGTGTCGACGAGGTCCGGGTCGGCGCCCAGCTCCTCGGCGATGCCGCGCCCGATCTGCGCGACCTCCAGCGAGTGCGTGAGCCGCGTGCGCGGCACGCCGCTGACCTCGGCCCCCTCCCCGGGGCCGACCACCTGCGTCTTGCCCGCCAGCCGGCGCAGCGCGGCCGAATGCAGCACGCGGGCGCGGTCGCGCGCGAAGTCGCTGCGCCCGTCGGGCCGCGCGCCGGCCAGCGCCGCGCCCTTGGGTGCCTCGGCCAGCACCCGGGCGCGGTCGTACTCGGAGTACCCGTCGCTCACCCGGTCAGTTTACTGATCCGGCCAAAAGTAGACCGACCCCCGAGCGACACGCAACCGTTGCTATGAAGCCATTCGGCCGTGACTGTGGTCGGATTAGTAATAATCGGCACAGTAGCGCGGCCACCGACAATTCCCCGGGGAAGTTCAGCCCATGAAGGTGTCGAACAGCTCGTCGGCCGGCGATTTCGTGAGCTCGTAGAACAGCAGCGCGCCCGTCTCGCGGAAGATGTAGCGGACCTGCGTCACGCGCTCCTGCACGATGGGGCCGCTGTGCGTCGGGGCGGTCCACGCGTCCAGACCGAGGTCCGCCGCCATCGTCCGCGCGCGGTAGGAGTGCCACGGGTCGCTCACGAGCACCGCCGTGTGCCAGCCGCGCGCCTGCACCTGGTCGGCCACGGCCCGCAGGCTCCGCAGCGTGTCGCTGCCCTCGCCGACCGCCAGCGTCGCCGACGCGGGCACGCCGTGCTGCGTCAGCCACCGCGCGCCGGCCGCGGCCTCGGTGAAGTTGTCGGCCGCCTTCTTGCCCCCGGCGGTCACCACGATCTTCGCGACGCCCGCGTCGTAGAGCTGGCGCGCCTTCTCCAGCCGCGCCGTGAAGATGTCCGACGGCTTGCCGTTGTACTGCGCTGCCCCCAGCACCACGATCACGTCGGCCGGCGTGCGGTCGTTCTCGCGCGCGACCTGCCACACGCGAAACGCCGTGCCGCCGACGACGGCGAGCACCACGAGCACCGCGCCGAACGCGACGCGGCGCAGCCAGTTCGCCCACGTGGGTGGTGTCCTCATGCCAGTCATCTTTTCAGAGCCGCGCGTGATCCGGACGGAGGCACCCCGGGCGTCAGAGCCAGCCGCGTTCCTCCGCCAGCCGCACGGCCTCGGCGCGCGTGCGGGCGCCCGTCTTGCCGATCGCGGCCGAAAGGTGGTTGCGCACAGTGCCTTCCGAGAGGAACAGCGCCTTCGCGATGTCCGCGACGGTGCTGCCGTCGCGCGCGGTCGAGAGCACGTCGCGCTCGCGCCCGGTGAGCGGGCTCGCCCCGGTCGCCAGCGATTCGGCCGCCAGCGCGGGATCCACCACCCGCAGTCCACTGTGGACGCGCCGGACGGCCTCCACGAGCTGCTCCGGCGGCGCGTCCTTCACCACGAACCCCGCGGCGCCCGCGGCCATCGCGCGGGCCAGGTACCCGGGCCGGCCGAAGGTGGTGCAGATGATCACACGGCACGAGGGCAACGCGGTGTGCAGCTCGGCGGCCGCGGCGAGGCCGTCCTTGCCGGGCATCTGGACGTCGAGCAGCGCGACGTCCGGCGCCGATTCCTTCGCCGCGGCCAGCACCTCGTCGCCCGACCCGACCTGCGCCACGACCTCGATGTCGGCCTCCAGCCCGAGCACGGTGGCCAGGGCGCCCCGCACCATCGCCTGGTCGTCGGCCAGCAGAACGCGGATCACGCCAGTCCTCCCGCGGGTTCGGCGCGCACGGCCTGCACGGCCGGCGGCTCCGGTTCCGGAACCTCCGCCCGGACCACCCATCCTCCCCCGGCCCGCGGCCCGCTGCGCAGCGTCCCCCCGACGCCGCCGACGCGCTCGGTGAGCCCACGCAGCCCGTTGCCCTGCACCGCATCGGCCCCCGCGCCGTCGTCCTCCACCTCGAGCCAGTCGCGCCCGAACCGGACGCTGACGCACTTGGCCCCGGAGTGGCGCAGCACGTTGGTGACCGCTTCGCGCAGCACGTACCCGAAGGTGCTCTGCAACTGCGGCAGCACGTTGTCCACGGCGTAGGGCAGGTCCGCCTCGATCTCCGCCGCCCGCAGCGCCGCCCGCGCCCCCGCGAGCTCCGCGGCCAGCGACACCTCGCGGTACTCCGACACGGTCAGCCGCACGTCCGACAGCGCGCTCCGCGTCAGGCCCTCGACCTCGCGGATCTCCTCGACCGCGCGCGGGATGTCGCCGGAGCTCTCCAGCACCCGCCGCGCCAAGCCGGCTTTCACCGTGATCGTGGTGAGGCTGTGGCCCAGCAGGTCGTGCAGGTCGCGGGCCACGCGCTGGCGCTCGTTGGCGACGGCGAGGGTGGCGATCTCCTTGTTGGCCATCTCCAGCCGGCGGATGGCGCGGATGAGGTTGGCCATGAAGAACATCGCCAGCGTGATCGCGGCGACGGAGATCAGGTCGCCGCCGTCGGCGTCCATCTTGCCGCCGGCGAGCAGCACGATCGCCACGGCACCGAACGCGAGCGTGTCGAGGATCGCCGCCCAGCCGGCCGGGAAGAGGAACGCGAGCGTGGCGGTGGCGTAGAGCAGGATGTACGGGCTGACGTCGGTGAGCAGCGCCGACAGCAGGCCCAGCGCCAGCATCGCGCAGCCGAAGACGAGCTTGACCCTGGTCGGTTTTCCGAACACCGCGGGGAAGATCGCGTAGCAGGCGCCGTAGGCGTAGAACAGCACGCCCATCAGCACCCGCGCCCACAGCGGGTCGGTGCTCTCGACCAGCCCGTGTGTCGCCGGGATCAGGAACGGCAGCAGGAAGAGCACCGCGAAGATCGGCCAGCCGATCTTGTTGGGCCCGCCCCGGTGCCCGACCATCGGGTCGTCCCACCACGAGGCCCGGTCGTTCAGCGCGAACCGGAACCGGGTGACCGCGATCGACCCGGGGTCGTCCTTCGTCCGCTCCACCGTCGTTCCCTCCTGACCCGGTCAGACCCGGGCACTGTCCTTACGGTATCGCCTGATCACGAGCGCTCCGAGGACCACGGTCCAGCCTGCCAGCACCGCGAGCGCGGCCGGGAAGCTCACGAGCAGCTCGTTGGTCACGGCCGGGCGCACCAGCCCGATCAGCCAGTAGGTGGGCAGCAGCTGCGACACGTCCTGCATCCACGCCGGCATGCCCTCCAGCGGGATCCACAGGCCGCCGAGGAAACCCATGCCGAGCATCACGATCATGGAGATCGGCTGCATCGACTCGGGCGTCGCGATCTGGCCGATCAGCAGGCCCAGCAGCACGAGCGGGATGGTGCCGAGCCACAGGCCCGCGATCACGCGCAGCCAGCCGGCCCCGTCGAGGTGCACGCCCTCGGCGAAGATCGCCACGAGCGGCACCAGCAGCAGCGCGGGCAGGCCCACGAGCATGCCCGCCACGGCCTTGCCGCCGAGGTAGGACGTACCCGACAAGGGGGTCAGCCGCAGCTGCCGCTGCCAGCCGCTGGCGCGTTCGAGAGCCAGGCGCGTGCCGTTGGTGGTCGCCGCGGCGAAGAGCCCGAACGCCATCATGTTGACCATCACCACGGCCACCACGGCGGCGTGGTCCGGGGCCGACGCTTTCGTGAAGACGTTGGCCTGCAACAGGAACATCACCACGGGGAACGCAACGACGAAGATGAGGAACCGCATGGAGCGGAACAGCCGCCGGATCTCGACGGCGAGGTAGGACGGGTTCATCGGGCTGCTTCTTCCTGGTTTTCGTCGCTGGTCAGGGACAGGAACGCGCCTTCGAGGCCGACGGCGCCGATCTCGATGTCGTGCACGGCCGACACGGCGGCCATCAGCGCGCGCAGCGTGGCGTCCGACTCGCTGCTGGAGATCGCCACGCGCTCGCCCCGCAGCTCGAAGTCGGTCACCGCGGGCAGCGTCGCCACAAGCCGTTCGGTTTGTTCGGTGGCGCCCGGCAGCACGGCCCGGATGGTGCGTCCCCCGGCCAGCGCGCGCACCTGCGCGACGGACCCGTCGGCGACCACGCGCCCGGCCCGCATGAGCACCACGCGGTCGGCGAACTCCTCGGCCTCTTCGAGGTAGTGCGTCGCGAACAGGACCGTGCGGCCGCTGTCGGTGAAGGAGTACATGGACTTCCAGAACTCGCGCCGCGTCCCCACGTCCATGGCGGCCGTCGGCTCGTCCAGCACCAGCAGATCCGGGTCCGACACCAGCGCGACGGCGAAGCGCACGCGCTGCTTCTGCCCACCGGAGAGCTTGTTGGCCCGCCGGTCGGCGATGTCCTCGATGCCCGCCCGCTGCAGCGCTTGATCGAGCGGCATCGGCGTGCGGTGCAGCTTCGCGACCATGCGCACGGTCTCGCGAACGGTCAGGTCCTCCAGCAGCGCCCCGCCCTGCAGCATCGCCCCGATCATCCCGGCGCGCACCGCGTCACCCGGCGTCTTGCCGAACACCGTGACCTCGCCCGCGTCGGGCTTGCTGAGCCCCAGGATCATGTCGACGGTGGTCGACTTGCCCGCCCCGTTCGGCCCGAGCAACGCCACCACCTCCCCCGGCGCGATCGTCAGCTCGACCCCGTCGACGGCCCTCACGGCGCCGTAGTGCTTCCTCAACCCGCCCAACCGAACGGCGGCCCCCGCCGCGACGTCCCGCGCCCCGCGCGTGGCCTGTGTGGTTTCCATGGCTTGAAGACTGCCGGGATTTCGGCGTCGGTCCGCAGGCCGAGCGTCACGACGTGACCGTGACAGGTGTCAGGGGTCCCCGGTCGTGGCCCGGCAAAGCGCAACGGCCCTCCCCCGAAACCGGGGAAGGGCCGTTGCGCGGAAAGAAATCAGCAGCCGAGCAGCCGAGGCGCCAGGTAGTCCACGACCTTGTCGATCGCGATGCGTTCCTGGGTCATGCTGTCGCGTTCGCGGACGGTGACGGCCTGGTCTTCGAGCGAGTCGAAGTCCACGGTGACGCAGTACGGGGTGCCGATCTCGTCCTGGCGGCGGTAGCGGCGGCCGATGGCCTGGGCGTCGTCGAAGTCGACGTTCCAGTGCTTGCGCAGGGTGGCGGCCAGGTCGCGGGCCTTGGGCGAAAGGTCGGCGTTGCGCGAGAGCGGCAGCACCGCGGCCTTGAACGGCGCGAGCCGCGGGTCGAGGTGCAGCACGGTGCGCTTGTCGGTGCCGCCCTTGGCGTTCGGCACCTCTTCCTCGTCGTAGGAGTCGACGAGGAAGGCCATCATCGAGCGGCCTACACCGGCCGCCGGCTCGATGACGAACGGGCGGTAGCGCTGGCCCGAGGCCTGGTCGAAGAACGACAGGTCCACGCCCGAGTGGTTCGAGTGCGTGGTGAGGTCGAAGTCGGTGCGGTTGGCGATGCCCTCGAGCTCGCCCCACTCCTGGCCCGCGTTGAAGTCGAACCGGTACTCGATGTCCACGGTGCGCTTCGCGTAGTGCGAGAGCTTTTCCTTGGGGTGCTCGAAGTGGCGCAGGTTCTCCGGCTTGATGCCGAGGTCCGTGTACCACTTGGTGCGCTCGTCGATCCAGTACTGGTGCCAGCGCTCGTCCTCGCCCGGCTCGACGAAGAACTCCATCTCCATCTGCTCGAACTCGCGCGTGCGGAAGATGAAGTTGCCCGGCGTGATCTCGTTGCGGAACGACTTGCCGACCTGGCCGATGCCGAACGGCGGCTTCTTGCGCGAAGCCGTCTGCACGTTCAGGAAGTTCACGAAGATGCCCTGCGCGGTCTCCGGGCGGAGGTAGTGCAGGCCTTCCTCGGACTCGACCGGGCCGAGGTAGGTCTTGAGCATCATGTTGAAGTCGCGCGGCGCGGTGTACCTGCCGCGCGTGCCGCAGTTGGGGCACGGCACGTCGGACAGGTCGTCCTCCGACGTCGCCTTGCCGGTGCGGGCCTCGTAGTCCTCGGCGAGCTGGTCGGCGCGGAAGCGCTTGTGGCAGTGGAGGCACTCGATCAGCGGGTCGGTGAACACGTTCACGTGGCCCGAGGCGACCCAGACCTGGCGCGGCAGGATCACCGACGAGTCGAGACCGACCACGTCTTCGCGGCCCTGCACCATGGTCTTCCACCACTGGCGCTTGATGTTGTCCTTCAGCTCCACGCCGAGAGGCCCGTAGTCCCACGCCGACCTGGTGCCGCCGTAGATCTCTCCCGACGGGAAGACGAAGCCACGGCGCTTGCACAGACTGACGACGGTTTCGATGGTGTTGGCGGGCACTCCACGCTCCGGACGCATGCGGGGACGGTTGGACTAGGAGGTTCAGCGTATCCGGCCGCCCCCGCGGTGCTTCCGGCGAGGTGAGCAGGGCTCAGGGCCGGCCCGTCAGCGACGCCGTGACGACCCGGTTGTCGTCGTAGCCCTCGGTGCCGCCGACGTAGTCGCCGCCGCACGTCACCAGCACCAGTTTGTGGGGCCCGTCCGGGGAAAACAGCTTCGCCGACTCCGCGGCGAGCCCGGACTTGTGGATCGTGCGGACCTCGTCCACGCGGTAGCTCCACTTGCCGCCCGAGGTGTCGGTGACCGTCACGGTCTGGCCCTGCTTCACCTGCCACAGCTGGTCGAACGGACCGGTGCGGCCCTTCCAGTTCACGTGCCCGGAGAACAGCGTCACGCCCTGGTCGGCACCCAGACCCGAGCCCCACCACGCGGCTTCGGCGAGGCTTTGCGGGATCACCAGCGCGCCGTCGTCACCCACGGGTTCCTGCACGAGCTTCGCCGTGCCACCGCCGGGCAGCAGCACGGTGCCCGGCGTCCGCCCCGGGTCGGCCTGCCGCTGCGCCGCGCCCGCTCCCGCCGTCGGTACCGGCACCGAGGCCGCGGTACTGGCGAGACCGGGTTCATCGTTTCGGGTGAAAATCAGGAGGGCGGCGACGAGCGCCGCCACCACCACGGCCCCGACGGCGGCCGCTGCCCACTTGGTCCTCGCGGGCCGTTCCTGTGTCCCTTGCATCGTGCTCCCTGCTTCGGTGTGTCGTGCGCAGGAAGACATGCCGCGGGACGCGGGCGGGGTTGCACCCGATCGGGCTCAGTCCGGACGCGAGACCAGGTTCGCCGTGACGATGCGGTTCTCGTCGTAGCCCTCGGTGCCGCCGACGTAGTCGCCGCCGCAGGTCACGAGCACCAGCCGGTGCGGCCCGGTCTGCGCGAACCACTGCGGCGCCTGCTCCGGGAGCTGCTCCTTGCGCACGGTCGCCGCGCCGGTCACGCGGTAGAGCCAGCGCCCGCCCGCGGAGTCGACGATGCTCACGTTGTCGCCCGTGCGCACGCGCCACAGGTCGTCGAACGGTCCCTTCGTGCCGGCCCAGTTCACGTGCCCGGACAGCACGGCCGCGCCCTGCTTCGAGCCGAGGCGCGCGCCCCACCACGCGGCGTCGCCGAGCCCGCGCGGGATCGGCAGGATCCCGTCGAGCGTCACCTCGGTGCGCACGAGCCGGGCCTCGGACCCGTCGGGCAGGCGGACGCTGCCGGGCCGTTGCACCCCGACGGCGGCGCCGTCCGCGGGCAGCTCGGCGGGCGCGCCGTCCTCGCCCGGCAGCGAGCCGGGCGGCGGTTCGGCCGCGGCGGCGGGCACGGGCGCGGGGCCCCAGGTCAGCACGACCACGCCCGCGGCCAGCGCGAGCACGGCGACGACCGCCGACACGACGGCCAGCGCGGTGCGCAGCACGGGGGACCTACTCGCCGCGCGAACGCGCCGTGCGCCGGCGGCCCAGCCCGATCGCGAGCCCGCCGAACACCAGGCCGGCGACCAGCAGGCCGAGGCCCAGCGGCAGCCGGTAGTCGCTCGCCGGAGCAGCGGCCGTCGTGCCGAGGTAACCGGCCGGGACCTCGGTCGGCACCGGCGGCTGCGTCGCGGTCGCGCCGTTGCCGTTTCCGCTGCCGCCGGACACGGCCACGAAGTTCTTCGGGATCGAGCAGCTCACGCCGCCGAGCACCAGCGTGGTGTTCACGTCCTGCAGCAACGCGTTCGACGCGTCGTGCACGTGGGTGGTCACGTCGACGCGCCAGCCGGCCTGCGCCGTGACGTCGCCGCCGCGCCAGCCGTCCTGCTTGATCAGCTGGTCGAACGCCGAGATCCGCGACACCACGACGTCCGACAGCGTCTTGCCGGCGTCGGCCTGCGGCACGGAGCCGGGCGCGCCCATGCGCAGGTTCTTCACGCTCAGCGAAGCCGAGCCCGCGGGCATCGAGACCTGCTTGAGCGTGTCGTCCTCGCCGCGCACCCAGAGCCGGGTGAGCGTGGTGGTGCCGGTGACCTTGTTCGGGGCCGAGCAGTCGGCGGCGCTGCGCGCGTTCTCCAGCACCAGCATCGTGTTGTCGACCGGGCGGGCCTTGCTGCGGGCGTTGTCACGCAGGGCGTAGTTGGTCTCGGCGACGGCCGTCGGCACGTTCGTGGCCTGCAGGGCCGCGACGACGTTGTGGTCGCGGCTCGCGATCCCGGCCGGGTACGGGCTCGTGGCCGCGTCGCCGAACTTGCCGAGGTCGATTTCCCAGTTGCCGCCGAACGTCGAGCGCTCGCCGTCGTTCTTCGGCACGGCCACGCGGTCGGCCGAGAGCTTCGACTGGCCGGGGGTGAGCGGTGAACGCTGCGTCTCGGTGATCAGCGAGCCGCCGTGCTGCGGGTCGGAGCCCAGCCGCACCGACGCCACGTTGGCGAACGACACGGGACCGGTCTTCTCGTCGACGGCCTTCACGGTCTGCGTCGTCTGCGCGGCGGCCACCGGAGCGAGTGCGGGCAACGCCGCCACCGCCAGAATTGCCGCCTTCGTCACGAAACGAGTCATTGTCTCCCCACTGCCTCCGCCTCGATCCGGGCGGATCGTCAGCGTACGAGAAGCGACGAAACGCCCCCGCGTCAACCTTGCACCGTCGGCCACCGGTTGCGAAGCCGAAGTGCCGATTCCTGACGAACTCACCCGATCGGGTGAGACTGGTGTGGGTGACCGGTGACCGACCGGGGCCACGGAGGGGAACACTACGATGGCGATGACCGTTGTCGACAATGACATCCGACTTCGGAACCCGCCGGCTCGTCCGGCGGCTTCGCGCGCAAGGGGAGGCAACGATGGCACCGGCCAGCACGGGCGCTCTTTCGGCCGGCACCGGCACGTCCGGTGACCCGGTGACGGCGCCGGCCGGCCCGCTCGAGGCTCCGGGTTCCGCCTCGGGCCCGCTGGGTCCGTCGGGCTCCGCGCTCGCCGACGCCGGCGACCTGCTGCGCGCGCTCGCCGCCCCCGTCCGGATCGCCATCGTGCTGCAGCTGCGCGAGGCCGACCGGTGCGTCCACGAGCTGGTGGACGCCCTCGACGTCGCTCAGCCGCTGATCAGCCAGCACCTGCGCGTGCTGAAGACGGCGGGCGTCGTGCAGGGCGAACGCCGGGGCCGGGAAGTCGTGTACCGCCTGGTGGACGACCACCTGGCCCACATCGTCGTCGACGCGGTCGCCCACGTGCAGGAAGGGAAGTGACCATGACCTCGACCCCCCACCCGGCGCCCCCATCGGCCCCCACCCCGAGCCCCAGTACCAACTCCGCCCCGGTGCCCGGGCGCCGCTCGACCAAGCAGCGCACGGCGGTGGTCGACCTGCTCAACACGGTCGACGACTTCCGGTCCGCGCAGGAACTGCACGACGAGCTGCGCAAGCGCGGCGACGGCATCGGCCTGACTACCGTGTACCGCACGCTGCAGTCGCTGTCGGAGGCCGGCGAGATCGACGTGCTGCGCACCGACTCCGGCGAGGCCATCTACCGCCGCTGCTCCACGCACCACCACCATCACCTGGTGTGCCGCGTGTGCGGGCGCACGGTGGAGGTCGAGGGCCCCGCCGTGGAGCGCTGGGCCGAGAAGATCGCGTCCGAGCACGGGTTCTCCGACATCAGCCACACCGTGGAGATCACGGGCACCTGCGCCGAGCACGCGAGCTGACGCGCCCTCAGTACTCGTAGGGGTCCTTCGGCGCGGCAATCCGCTCGACGGTCGCGGGCACGAAATCCGGCGTGTACGAGTTGTTCTCGTTCGCCGTGCCGGGCACGACCTGCCCGGTGACCTTCAGCCACGTGTCGCTCGGGAACCGGTCGGCGGCGCCGCCCTTCAGGTGCACGGTCACGGGTGCGGCGTCGGCGGCGCAGCAGCTGATCACCAGGCGCGCCAGCAGCGTGGTGCTGCCCTCGTGCACGACGAACCCGGACATGCCGATGGTGCGGCCGTTCATCGTCCCGTTGGAGTCCCAGCCCGCTCGGGTGACGACCTCGTTCATCGCCAGCTCCACGACCTTGCCCGCCGGCAACGGCGGGAACGCGGCCGCCGACGTGGTCGCGGCGCTCTGCGGCACGCGCGCCGTGGTGCGCGTGACCGAGTCGGCGCCGAGTGCGGGCGGCGCCACCAGGAACACCGCGAGCACGGGCACCACCAGCAGCCAGGCCGAGCGCGCCGGGTGGGCGTGCCCGTGGCCGTCGTCGACGTGGCCGTGGCCGTGGCTCTCGTGGGATTGAGGGCCGGCCGCCTCGGACTCGAGCGCCGCCGCCTTGGCCGCGGCCCGCGCCGTCACCAGGTCACGCAGGATCGCGACCGCGCCGAGCACCAGCATCACCACGCCGCCCGCGATGATCCACGGCTGCTGCGCGGGCTTGACGTAGCGCAGGTAGTCGCCGTTCACGGCGATCTTCACCAGCGCCCCGCCGAGCAGGATCAGCAGCACGTTCTGCGTCTCGCGCCTCATCGCGCACCCCCCAGCAGCAGCGCGCCCACGACCGTGCCGCACGCCAGCGCCACCACGAACGTCACCGGCGCGAACCGCACCGCGAACGACTTCCCGAACGTGCCGGCCTGCAGCGCGAACAGCTTCACGTCGATGGCCGGGCCGACCACGAGGAACACCAGCTTCGGCAGCATCGGCACCGCCGTGAGCGAAGCGGCCACGAACGCGTCGGCCTCACTGCACAGCGCGAGCACCACGGCCAGCACCGCCATCACGATCACGCCGACCACGACCTGGTCGGCCAGCACCCCGAACCACTTCGCGGGCACGAGCACGTTGAGCGTCGCCGAGATCAGCGCGCCCAGCACGAGGAACCCGCCCGCTTCGACGAGATCCGTGCGCGCGGTCTCCGCGAAGACCTTCCAGCGCTGCCCCGGCTCGACGTCGGGCAGCCGCCGCAGCGCGCGTTCGGTGATCCACGAGAGCTTGCCCCAGCGGGCCCAGATCCAGCCCATCACCATCGACGTCGCGAGCGAACCGAGAAACCGCGCCAGCACCATCTCCGGCCGGCCCGGGAACGCGACCGCCGTGGCCACCAGCACCACCGGGTTCACCGCGGGCGCCGCCAGCAGGAACGTGAGCGCCGCGGCCGGTGCGACCCCCTGGCCGATCAGCCGCCGCGCCACCGGCACGGACGCGCACTCGCACCCCGGCAGCGCGACGCCGGCGAGCCCGGCGACCCCCACCGCCGCGCCCGCGCGCTTGGGCAGCACGCGTTCCAGCACCCGCGCCGGCACGAACGCGGCGATCGCACCGCTGATCAGCACGCCGAGCACGAGGAACGGCAGCGCCTGCACGCACACGGCCACGAACACCGTGGAGCCGGTGCGCAGCGCGGGCACGTCGAACAGGTCCTGCAGCCGGCCCTGAGCGAGGATCGCGACGAGCAGCACCGCGCACAGGATCTCGATCGAGCTGACCCGGATCCGCCGCGCGCGCCGCTTCTGCTCGGGCGCGTTGTCGACAAGGGTTTTCACGAGGCCCGATGATGCCAGCCCGGACCCGCCCGACCCCAGCGGGACACAGCGCGACGGGACCGCTCGGACCGTTTTCGGCCCGAATCCGCCGTTCGCGCGCCCGCCAACCGGACAAGCCGGGCGCGAAAACGTCAGTCCTGGCCCAGCCCCGGCAGTTCCGTCCGCAGCTGCGACGCGGTGGAGACCACGAGCATCAGCAACGTGCCCAGCGCCGACGGATCCATGCCCTCGGCCGGGAACGCGTAGCGCAGGGTCACGTCGACCCCGCTGTCGGTGTGGCCCACACCGAGCGTGCCGAACAGGCCCTGCCCCGCGCGTTCGGCCACGGCGACGGCGATCGCCGGGTTGTCCGGCAGGTCCCAGGCGACCACGCAGGTCAGGCTCAGCACCGTGAGCCCGTCGGCCAGGCGCGTGGCCTGGAT
Organism: Amycolatopsis sp. NPDC047767; assembly: GCF_040704195.1. Lineage (NCBI taxonomy): Bacteria > Bacillati > Actinomycetota > Actinomycetes > Pseudonocardiales > Pseudonocardiaceae > Amycolatopsis > Amycolatopsis sp. NPDC047767. Next base: position 42,477 of record NZ_JBEYSJ010000014.1, on the reverse strand, counting down.
GACGCACGGGACCTCGGCGTGGCGGAAGGTGATCGCACCGTCGTCGTCCACGTGCACGTCGAGGTAGCGCTCCAGGGCCTCGCGCGCGAGCGCGAGCAGCGCGGCCGTGTCGGCCGCCTCGGAGGTGCTCACGACGCTTCCCCGGCCGCGCGCTCGGCTTCCGCCTGGTCGACCGCGGCACCGAACCGGCGGTCGCGCTTGGCGAACTCGAGGCAGGCGTTCCACAGGTGCGTGCGGTCGAAGTCGGGGAAGAGCGTGTCCTGGAAGACCATCTCCGCGTACGCCGACTGCCACAGCATGAAGTTCGACGTCCGCTGCTCGCCCGAGGGCCGCAGGAACAGGTCCACGTCGGGCATGTCGGGCTGGTACAGGTACTTCGCGATGGTGCGCTCGTCGATCTTGTCGGCCTTGACCTTGCCGTCCACCACGTCCTGCGCGATCCGGCGCATCGCGTCGCCCAGCTCGGCGCGGCCGCCGTAGTTGACGCACATCGTCATGTTGAGCTTGGTGTTGTTCTTGGTCTTCTCTTCCGCGACCTGCAGTTCCTTGATCACGCTGGCCCACAGCTTCGGCCGGCGCCCCGCCCAGCGGATGCGCACGCCGATCGAGCCCAGGTAGTCGACCTGGCGGCGGATGGTGTCGCGGTTGAAGCCCATGAGGAAGCGGACCTCCTCCGGGCTGCGCTTCCAGTTCTCCGTGGAGAACGCGTAGACCGAAAGCCACTTCACCCCGAGCTCGACGGCGCCGCTGGCCACGTCGATCATCACGGCCTCGCCGCGCTTGTGGCCCTCGATGCGGGGCAGGCCCCGCTGGTTGGCCCAGCGCCCGTTGCCGTCCATCACCAGCGCCACGTGCTTCGGCACGAGATCCTTCGGGATCTCCGGCGGCCTGGCTCCCGACGGGTGCGGATCCGGTGCCCGCAGCTCGTACCCCGACGCCCGGACCTCGCGTCCCCTGCGCAGCACTTCGCGCCTCCTGGAAGAGTGAAAATTTCCTACGCGCAAGACCCTACTTGGCCGGTGTCACGGTCTCCCGGGCACGCCTTTCGACCAGCGGAAGCGAACGCAGCTGGCGTTCGAGGTGCCACTGCAGGTGGGCCGCCACCAGGCCCGACGCGTCCCGTCGGGTCACGCCGTGCGAGGCCTCCGCCACCGGCCATTCGCCGTGCAGGAGGGCCTCGAGCAGGGTGAGCACCTCGGGCGCGGGGTGCACGGAACCCGCGATGCGGCAGTCCGGGCACATCGAGCCGCCGGCGGCCACGTTGAACGCGGCGTGCGGGCCGGGCAGGCCACAGCGGGCGCACTCGGTGATGGCGGGCGCCCAGCCGGCGTAGGCCATGGCCCGCAGGAAGAACGCGTCGAGGACGAGGGAGGCGTCGCGTTCGCCACCCGCGAGCGCACGCAACGCGCCCACGACCAGCAGGTACAGCTTGAGGACCGGCTCACCCTCTTCGGCCGAGAGCCGGTCGGCCGTCTCCGCGATCGCGCTGGCCGCGGTGTAGCGCTGGTAGTCGGCGACCAGCGGCAGCGCGAACGCGTCCACGGTCTCGACCTGGGTGATCACATCGAGGGTGCGGCCGGTGTAGAACTGCACGTCCACGTGCCCGAAGGGCTCCAGCCGGGCCCCGAACCGCGACGAGGTGCGGCGCACGCCCTTGGCCACGGCACGGACCTTCCCGTGCCGGCGGGTCAGCAGGGTGACGATCCGGTCGGCCTCACCCAGCTTGTGCGTGCGCAGCACCACTCCGGTGTCGCGGTAGAGGTTCACCACCCCGACATCGTCCCACTTCCGGGCGATGCCGGGGCGGTGACACCCTGGTTGGGCGCGTCAGCAGCCGTAGTAGCCGGTGCAGTACGTGGTGACCGTGGTCGCCGCGACGATCCCGATGATGAGGAACGTGATCGCGAGGGCGTAGCCGATGCCGCCGATGATCGTGGCGATCAGGCACAGCGTCTTCGTGGTCTGCGACGCCTGCTGGGCCATCGCGTAGTTGCCCTGCATCTTGAAGGTGCGGACCTCGTTGGACTTCATGATCGCGAAGATCGCGAGGATCCACATCAGGAAGATGCAGCCGATCGCCCAGCCCTTGTACTCCTTGATGGCGTTGATGTCGCCACCCGGCGGCATCCCCATGCCGGGGCCGTAGCCGGGCTGCCCGAACGGCGCCTGCTGCCCGAACTGGCCCTGCTGGCCGTACTGGCCATACGGCGTCGGCATCGGGCCGGACGGCGTGCCATACGGCTGCTGACCGTAGGGCGGCTGCGGCTGACCGTACGGATTGGTCATGACTGGTTCCCCAAACTTCTCGTGCTTCCGGCGAGCTCCCCCCGCCGCGGGTCTTGGTCCGCACCACTGCCCGATCGAAGGCGCGACTCGGCGCCGTCGATCGGTGCGGCGGCTTCGCGCGTCAGTGCTGCGGCGGCCGGCCGAACTCGCCCGGCTGGATCTTCTGCGTCTCTTCGGGCTGCGCGGGCGCTTCCGCGACCGGCGCACCCGGCTGCAGCATCTGCGTGCGCTCGGCTCCGTCGAACGCGCCGCTCTCGGGCTCGGCGGCGCCGCCCGGCTTGAGCATCTGCGTGGGCTCGGCCTGCTCGAACGCGGTCGCGCCCGGCGACTCGGCGCCCGGCTGCGCGAACCCGCCACTGGCCGGGGCGCCCGGCTGGCCGAAGCCGCCCGACGGCGCCTGACCCGGCTGGCCAAAACCGCCGGCGGCCGGCTGGCCCGGCTGCCCGAACCCGGGCTGCGCGCCGAAGCCGGCGGGCTGCTGCCCGAACCCGCCCGGCTGCTGCCCGGCGGGCGGGAACCCGCCGCCGAAGGGCTGCTGCTGGCCGAAGCCCGGCTGCCCCGCCTGGCCCGCGGGCGCGGTGTCGGCGGGCACCACGATCGTGCCGACGATCTTGTCGGAGAACGTCTGGGACTTGGCGTCCCACAGCGGCCACAGGTAACCGAGCGAGCAGAGGAAGCCGTCGAGGACGTGCGCGAGGTCGCGCAGGAAGGCCATGCCGGCGCCGATCGGCTGCCCGGTGGCCTCGCTGACGAGCTTGATGCCGACGACGCGCTTGCCGAGCGACTGCCCGGTGTTCCCGGCCGTGATCCAGCGGTTGTAGATCTGCCAGCCGATGTTCCCGAAGATCGCGAGCCCGTAGATGATCGCCCCGGCGCTCCACGACGCGATCGAGACGAGCAGGGCGATGATGATCGCGGCGAGGAACGGCCCGAAGTCGATCAGGTAGGCGCCGGCGCGCTGGCCCCAGTTCGCGTAGGCGCCGCCGGGCGGGCCGTACGGGTTCGGCTGGCCGAACCCGCCGGGCTGCCCGAACGCGGGCGGCTGGCCGAAACCACCGGCGGGCGGCTGACCGAACCCGGGCTGTCCGAAGCCCGGCTGGCCCTGCGCGTCCGGCTGGCCGAAGCCCGGCTGCGCCTGACCCGGCTGCCCGAAACCGGGCTGTTGCCCGAAACCGCCGGGCTGCTGGGGGAACCCGCCCGAAGGCGGTTGCTGGCCGAAGCCGCCGGGTGCTCCGAACGGCTGCTGCCCTTGCGGTTGTCCGAAGGGCGGCTGGCCCTGCGGCTGCCCCATGGGCCGGCCGTAGGGATCGGTCATCGTGTTCTCCCCCTCGCTCGTCCTGACCCGCGTGCGGTGGCACGCGAGAACCGGCCGAGTCCGATGAGGACGGGCCGGTGCGCGGGAGCGTACCTGGTCCGGACGAGGTCGGCCCAGGTAGGCGCCCGCACCGGGTGGCGGCCGGAAACCCGTACGACGAACGGGAAGCGAAGACGGTTCCGGCGGCAGGGAAACTCAGACCGACAAACCGGTGAACGGCGCGAACGGCAGGTTCCGCACCACGAACCAGATCGCGAACACCACCGCCACCACGAGCGGCGTGCGGCGCCAGTGCAGCCACGACCGGACCGCCCGTCCGCGCAGCCGCCCGACGGTCCACGCGACACCGCTCCACGCGAACAGCGCCACGAACACGAGCGCCACCGCGTTGTAGTGCACGGCGCCGGCGAGGTCGCCGTGCATGAGGCTGTAGGCCATCCGCATGCCGCCGCAGCCGGGGCAGTCGATGCCGAAGAGGAACTTGGTGGGGCACACCGGCAACGGCCCGCCCGGCGTCGTCGGATCGCCGAACCACACCGCCGCGCAGCACACGCCGAGGCCCGCGACCACGGCCGCCGGGCCCGCCAGCGCCCGCGCCGTGGCTCGCGCGCCCCGCGCCGGGATTCCCGTGTAGACGGTGCTCACGACGACCAGAACCCGGCGGACGTCCCCGCGATCAGGAACACGAACAGCACCACCAGCAGGTACGCCACGATGCCGATCGGAATCGCCAGCGCCGACCACATGGCCCACTTCCCCGCCTGGTCCGCGGCGTGCTGCGCTTCGGCGAAGCGGCCCTGGTACCACAGGGAGTTGACCTCGTTGGCCTTCACGATGGACACGATCCCGAGCGGCAGGCAGCAGAAGATCGTGGTGAGGATGCCCCACACGAGCCGGTTGTCCGGCGGCGGCGGGAAGTTCGGCTGTGGGCCGCCGTAGTAGTACGGGCCGCCGGGAGGCGGCGGGTACGGCCCGCCGGGTGGCGGGTACGGGCCGGTCATCGCGTCCCCCTGCTGTCGGTCGTGGGCGAGGGTACTGACGCTACCGCCCGCAGCGCGGCGTCAAAAGCCGAGACGGCGCAGCTGCTTCGGGTCGCGCTGCCAGTCCTTGGCCACCTTGATGTGCAGGTCGAGGTACACCTTCGAGCCCAGCAGGCCCTCGATCTGCTTGCGCGCCGCGGCTCCGACCTCACGCAGGCGTTCACCCTTGTGCCCGAGGATGATGCCCTTCTGGCTGGGCCGCTCCACGTACAGGAACGCGTGCACGTCCACGAGGTCGTCGCGGCCTTCGCGCGGCAGCATCTCCTCCACCGTCACGGCGATGGAGTGCGGCAGCTCGTCACGCACGCCTTCGAGTGCCGCCTCGCGGATCAGTTCGGCCACGAGCGTCATCTCGGGCTCGTCGGTGAGCTCGCCGCCCGGGTAGAGCTGCGGGCCTTCCGGCAGCCGCGCCACGAGCAGGTCGGCCACGGTCTGCACCTGGAAACCGTCCACAGCGGACACCGGCACGAGGTCGGCGAACTCCATCACGCCCTGCAGCGCCAGCAGCTGCTCGGCCACCTGCTCGGGCTTCACCAGGTCGGTCTTGGTCACCACGCCGATCACCGGCGTGCGCCGGGCGATCTTCGTCAGCTCGGCGGCGATGAACTTGTCCCCGGGGCCGATCTTTTCGTTGGCGGGCACGCAGAACCCGACGACGTCCACTTCGGACCACGTCTCGTGCACCACGTCGTTGAGCCGCTGCCCGAGCAGCGTGCGCGGGCGGTGCAGGCCGGGCGTGTCGATGATGACCAGCTGCGCGTCCTCGCGGTGCACGATGCCGCGGATCGCGTGCCGGGTCGTCTGCGGCTTGCTGGAGGTGATGGCGACCTTCGAGCCGACGAGCGCGTTCGTGAGCGTCGACTTGCCCGCGTTGGGACGGCCGACGAAGCAGGCGAAGCCGGAGCGGTGCGCGCCGGCCATCAGCGCAGCACCTCGACGACGTCGCCCTTCGGGTCGGCCAGGATGATCGGCGCGGTCTTCGCGACGTCGCGGACCGCCTGCACCGACGCCTCCTGCACCAGCGCGTCGCCCGTCACCACGGCCGCCGCCTCGAGCCCTTCGGCGCCGCTCGACAGCGCGGCCGCGACGGCGGCCTGCACGGCCGTGAGCTTGAAGGAGGGCTGGTCGACGGTCACCGCGGTGTACGTCCGGCCGTCGGTGTCGCGCACGGCCGCGCCCTCCTCGGCGCCGACGCGGGCGCGTGCCGACCGGGCCAGCGTGACGAGCTTCTGGTCCTCGGCGTCGAGGTCAGGCATGTTCGACTCTCCTGTCGCGTTCTTCGGGCTGGGGCACCCGGGTGCGCCGGCGCGTGCCGGACTCGGTCACGGCGTCCGCGTCGGCCGGGTGGACGACGACCGACGTGATCCGCATGCGGCCACGGCGGTCCTTGCCCCCTTCGGCGAACAGCCGAAGGCCGGCGACCTCGGCTTCGGCCCCCGGAAGAGGGACCCTACCCAGTCGCTCCGCGAGCAGCCCGCCCACGGTCTCCACGTCGTGGTCCTCGAGGTCGATGCCGAAGAGCTCACCGAGGTCGTCGACGCTCAACCGGGACGACACGCGCACCGCGCCGCCCTCGAGCTCCTCGACGTCGGGCCGCTCGTCGGTGTCGGACTCGTCGGTGATCTCGCCGACGATCTCCTCGAGGATGTCCTCGATGGTCAGCAGGCCCGCGGTGCCGCCGTACTCGTCGACCGCGATGGCCATGTGGTTGTGCGTGCGCTGCATCTCCTTGAGCAGCTCGTCGAGCCGCTTGGAGTCGGGCACGTAGCTCGCCGGGTTCATGACCTGGTCCACGACCGTGCTCGGGCCGTCCGGGTCCATGTACGCCGGCATCAGGTCCTTGATGTTCACCACGCCGACGATGTCGTCCACGGACTCGTCGATCACCGGTACGCGCGTGAAGCCGGTGCGCAGGGCGAGCGCGAGCGCCTGGCGCACGGTCTTGGTGCGCTCGATCCACACGATCTCGGTGCGCGGCACCATCACCTCGCGCGCGATCGTGTCGCCCAGCTCGAACACCGAGTGGATCATCTCGCGCTCGGAGTCCTCGACCACGCCGCGTTCCTGCGCGAGGTCGACCAGCTCGCGCAGCTCGACTTCGGAGGTGAACGGGCCTTCGCGGAAGCCCTGGCCGGGGGTGATCGCGTTACCGATCACGATCAGCAGCCGCGAGAGCGGGCCGAGGATCGAGCCGAGGACGCGCACGGGCCCGGCGACGATCGTGCCGACGCGGTAGGGGTGCTGGCGGCCGATGGTGCGCGGCCCGACGCCGATGAGCACGTAGCTCACCACCACCATCACCACGGCGGAGACGAGCACGGCGAGCCACAGCTTGCCGAACCAGGCGAGGAACGACACGGTGACCAGGACCGTGGCCGTGAGCTCGCAGCCGAGGCGCAGCAGCAGGAGCAGGTTGATGTGGCGGCGGCGTTCGGCGACGACGGCGGCGAGCTGGCGCGCACCGGCCCGGCCGATGCGCACGAGCCCTTCGGTGCGGGCCTGCGAAACGGTGCTGACGGCCGCGTCGGCGGCCGCGAACACCCCCGCCAGCAGCACGAGCGCCACCGCGACGACCAGCTGTGCCGTGGGACTGCCCATGATCGCTGCCTAGGGGGTTTCCTCGGCCGGTTTCGCCGCGGTCGGGGTCGTCGCCACGTCCGGCGTGTCCAAGCCCGCGATGCCGAGCACGCGGTCGTCGGCGTTGCGCTGCGCGTTCTTCCGGTTCAGCTCGGCCACGGCCGACTGGAATTCCGTCAGGATGCGCTTCTGCAGGCCGAACATCTCGCGTTCCTCGGCCGGCTCGGCGTGGTCGTAGCCGAGCAGGTGCAGCACGCCGTGGACGGTGAGCAGGTGCAGCTCGTCGATCAGCGCGTGGCCCGCGGTCTTCGCCTGGTCCTTCGCGAACGCCGGGCACAGCACGATGTCGCCCAGCAGCGCCGGCGACGCGTCGGGCGCGTCGGGGCGGCGCGACGAGTCGAGCTCGTCCATCGGGAAGGCCATCACGTCGGTGGGCCCGGGCAGGTCCATCCAGCGTTCGTGCAGGTCTTCCATGACTTCGAGCGTGACGAGCAGGATGGACAGCTCGGCGAGCGGGCTGACCTCCATCTTGTCGAGCGCGTAGCGCGCGGCCGAGACGATCGACGCCTCGTCGACGTCGACGCCCGACTCGTTGGCGATCTCGATGCTCATCGGCGGTTGCCCTTCCAGCCGCCCTGCTGCTGGTCCTGGGCGTCCTGCACGGCCTGCCACTTCTCGTACGCGTCGACGATGTCGCCGACGAGCCGGTGGCGCACCACGTCCTGGCTGGTCAGCTCGGCGAAGTGGAGGTCGTTGACACCGTCGAGGATGTCGCGGACCACGCGCAGGCCGCTCTTCTGGCCGTTGGGCAGGTCGACCTGCGTGATGTCACCGGTGACCACGATTTTCGAGCCGAAGCCGAGGCGCGTGAGGAACATCTTCATCTGCTCGGGCGTGGTGTTCTGGGCCTCGTCGAGGATGATGAAGGCGTCGTTCAGCGTGCGGCCGCGCATGTACGCGAGCGGCGCGATCTCGATCGTGCCGGCCTGCATGAGGCGCGGGATCGACTCGGGCTCGACCATGTCGTGCAGCGCGTCGTAGAGCGGGCGCAGGTACGGGTCGATCTTCTCGTTGAGCGTGCCGGGCAGGTAGCCGAGCCGCTCGCCCGCCTCGACGGCGGGACGGGTCAGCACGATGCGCGTGACCTGCTTGGCCTGCAGCGCCTGCACGGCCTTCGCCATGGCGAGGTACGTCTTGCCGGTACCGGCGGGGCCGATGCCGAAGACGATGGTGTGCTTGTCGATGGCGTCGACGTAGCGCTTCTGGTTGAGCGTCTTGGGCCGGATCGTCTTGCCGCGGCGGGAGACGATGTTGAGGCTCAGGACCTCGGCCGGGGACGCGTCGCCGGAGGACAGCATGCCGACGGTGCGGCGCACCGTGTCGGGGCCGACCTGCTGGCCGCCGGTGGCGAGCTGCACGAGGTCGGTGAAGACGCGTTCGGCGAACGCCACGTCGGCGGGCGCGCCGGTGAGGGTCACTTCGTTGCCGCGGACGTGCACGTCGGCGGCGAGGAGCTCCTCGGCGACGCGCAGGTTCTCGTCACGCGAGCCGAGCAGGCTCAGGACGGCGGCTTCGGGGATGGGGAAGCGGGACTGGGCCACGGGGGTGGCGTCCTCGTTCTTCGACTGCGCCGCCTTGCCGGCGGTGGCGTCGGGTCGGGCGGCTCCACCCTGTGCGGTTCCGGCCACGTGGCCTCTGGCCTGCTTTCTGCTGCTTCGCCTGACGGACTTCTGACGTTGCCGATGCTACTTGCTCGCGACTGCCCACCGCAGGTCGGTTTAGGCGTGGCGCCCGAACAACCCGAGCTGCTCGCCGCCCAGCACGTGCGCGTGGACGTGGAAGACGGTCTGTCCCGCGTCGCCGTCGGTGTTGAACACCACGCGGTACCCGGACTCCACGATGCCCTCGAGCTCGGCCACCTTGCGGGCGCTCAGCACCACGGCGCTCAGCAGCTCCGGATCCGAAGCGGCCAGCTCGCCCACGTTGCGGTAGCGCTTCTTCGGCACCACCAGCACGTGCACCTTGGCCTGCGGATTGATATCGCGGAACGCGAACGTCCGGTCGTCCTCGTACACCACATCCGCCGGGATCTCCCCCGCGATGATCCGCTCGAACAACGTCTCCGCATCACTCATGCGCCCACCCTACAAACCCGCCCCGCCATGATCGGCGCCCACCGCACCGCAGGGGCTCCGGCGGCTCGACCCCCTCGGCAACCACCGCACCTCGGGGCTCCGGCGGCTCGACCCCCTTGGCAACCACCGCACCGTGGGGGTTCCGGGGGCTCGGCCCCCGGACAATACGCATCTCCTCGGACGGCGAAGCCGATCCGAAGGATCGTCGACGACAGCCAACGACGAGGAGATGCCGCGGGGGCGGTGGGCCCTGGGGGTCGGCCCACCGCGCCGCCGCGGCGCCGCCGGACCGAGGGGGGAGGTGCCCGGCGGAGCTTGTGACGTACGCGGTTTCGGGTACGCGCCACCAGGGGTTACCCACCCAGTGGCGCGCCGAAACGTCTTGCGCGTTGGTGACGAGCGTAGCTGCTCGGAGCGTGATCGCGCCATGACTCGCCGCAAAATGGGCCCGCAACGTGTCCGGTGGCGGTGTCCGTTGGTCAGGCCCAGCGGCCGGTCAGCGCGCCGAGGGCGCCGAGGGCGACGGCGGCCGCGGTGGAGGTGCGCAGCACGGTCGGGCCGAGGCGGACGGTGGTGGCGCCGGCGGCTTCGAGCGTGGCCAGCTCGTCGTCGGTGATGCCGCCTTCGGGGCCGACGACGAGCAGGATGTCGCCGGTGTCCGGGAGGCTGATTTCGGTGAGGCGGCTGGTCACGCCCGACTCCAGCACGAGCGTGCGGGACATCGTGGCGGCCAGCTGGGCGAGCTCGCGGGTGCCGACGGGCTCGATCACCTCGGGCACGTGGGCGCGACGAGCTTGTTTGGCGGCGGCGCGGGCGGTCGCGCGCCAGCGGGCCAGCGCCTTGTCGCCGCGCGTGCCGTCTTCCCACTTCGCGACGCTGCGGGTGGCGCGCCACGGCACGATCGCGTCGGCGCCGGCCTCGGTGGCGAGCTCCACGGCCAGCTCACCGCGGTCGCCTTTGGCCAGCGCCTGCGCGACGTGGACGCGCAGCGCAGGCGGTTCCTCGTCCCAGCGTTCGACGACCGTCAGGGTGAGGAACGCGTCTCGCCCGGTCTGCACCGCGTCGACGACGCAGCGGGCCATGGCGCCGGCGCCGTCGGAGAGCACGAGCTGCTCCCCCACGCGCAGCCGGCGCACGGTGGCGGCGTGCCGGGCTTCCTCGCCGTCGAGCACGGCCGAACCCCGGTCGGGTACGGCGGTGGCGAGGAAGACCGGCAGCGTGGTGTCGGGCACGGGTCAGCGGTGCTTCGTGCGCAGCTTGGAGAACAGGCCGCCGTGCTTGCTGCCGTTGGCCGCCAGCGTCGGCACCTCTTCGCCGCGCTGCTGGGCCAGCTCCACGAGCAGGTCGCGCTGGGCTTCGTCGAGCTTGGTCGGCACCACCACGTCGATGTGCACGTGGAGGTCGCCGCGGCCGTCGACGCGCCCGGACGAGCGCAGCCGCGGCATGCCCTTGCCCGTGAGCACGAGCTCGGTGTTGGGCTGGGTGCCGGGTTCGACGTCGAGCTCGTAGTCGCCGTCGACGAGCGTGCTGATCGGCACGGTCGCGCCGAGCGCCGCCGTGGTCATCGGGATGCGGAAGTTGCAGTGCAGCTCGTTGCCCTCGCGCACGAAGACCTCGTGGGGCAGCTCGTCGATCTCCACGTAGAGGTCGCCCGCGGGGCCGCCGCCGGGGCCGACCTCGCCCTGGCCGGAGAGCCGGATGCGCATGCCGTCGCCGACGCCCGGCGGGATCTTCGCCGTGACGTTGCGGCGCGCGCGGATGCGCCCGTCGCCGCCGCACTGGCGGCACGGGTCGGGGATGACCTCGCCGAAGCCGCGGCAGACCGGGCACGGGCGGGCCGTGACGACCTGGCCGAGGAACGAGCGCTGCACCGACTGCACCTCGCCGGCGCCGCCGCAGGTGTCGCAGGTCTTGGTGGTGGTGCCCTCCGCGGTGCCCGCGCCGCGGCACAGGTCGCAGACCACGGCCGTGTCGACGGTGATCTCGCGGTCGGCGCCGGTGGCGCACTCCTCGAGCGTGAGCGCGAGGCGGATCAGCGCGTCGGAGCCCGGCTGCACGCGGCTGCGCGGCCCCCGGCCACGTCCTCCGCCGCCACCGCCGGCCGCGCCGAAGAACGCGTCCATGATGTCGCCCAGCCCGCCGAAGCCGGCGAACGGGTCGCCGCCACCGCCGCCGCGCGCGCCCGAGTCCATCGGGTCGCCGCCGAGGTCGACGATCTTGCGCTTCTGCGGGTCGGAGAGCACCTCGTAGGCGGTGGTCACCTCGCCGAACTTGTGCTGCGCGTCCTCCGACGGGTTCACGTCGGGGTGCAGCTCACGGGCCAGCTTGCGGTACGCGCGCTTGATCTCCTGATCCGACGCGTTCTTGGCCACCCCGAGGATCCCGTAGTAGTCCCTCGCCACGTTTTTCTGCCTTCTCCTTCTGCTCTGCCCGGGCCGTCAGCGGCCGGACAGGATCTGCCCCACGTAGTTGGCCACCGCGCGGACGGCCGCGATGGTGCCCGGGTAGTCCATCCGGGTGGGTCCGACGATGCCCATTCCTCCCAGCAGCATGTCGTCCCGGCCGTAGCCGATCGACACGACCGAGGTGCTGCGCATCTGCTCATCTTCATTTTCCTCGCCGATGAGGACCGTCACCGCACCGGGGTTGCGAGCCGCGGCCAGCAGCTTGAGCACGACCACCTGCTCCTCGAGCGCTTCGAGGACCTGCCGCAGCGAGCCCGGGAAGTCGGCGACGTTGCGGGTGAGGTTGGCCGTGCCGCCGAGCACCAGGCGTTCCTCCGGGTGCTCGACCAGCGACTCGACCAGCACCGTGCAGATGCGGGTGAGGCTGTCGCGCAGCTCGCTCGGCGCCACCTCGGGCAGCTCGGCCACGCGTGCGGCGGCTTCGACCAGGCGGCGCCCGGCGAGCGCGCCGTTGAGCACGGTCCGCAGGCGCAGCACGTTCTCCTCGGTGAGCACGTCGCCGAGGTCGACCGTACGCTGGTCGACCCGGCCCGAGTCGGTGATGAGCACCAGCATCAGCCGCGCCGGCGTGAGCGGGACCACTTCGAGGTGGCGCACCGCCGCGTTGGTCAGCATCGGGTACTGCACCACCGCGACCTGCCGGGTCAGCTGCGCGAGCAGCCGCACCGACCGGCGCAGCACGTCGTCGAGGTCGGTGCCCGAGTCGAGGAACGACGTGATCGCCCGCCGCTCGGCCGCCGAGAGCGGCTTGATCTCCGAGAGCTTGTCCACGAACAGCCGGTAGCCCTTGTCCGTGGGGATCCGCCCCGCGCTGGTGTGCGGCTGGGTGATGTACCCCTCTTCCTCGAGCGCGGCCATGTCGTTGCGCACCGTCGCGCTCGAAACGCCCAGGTTGTGCCGCTCGACGATCGTCTTGGAACCCACCGGCTCCTGGTTCGAGACGTAGTCGGCCACGATCGCGCGCAGCACCTCGAAGCGACGCTCGTCCGTGTTCGCCACCGGCACCTCCCTGCTTTCGACCCGCTACTCACAACGAGTTTACGGAAGCCTGAGTGCCCGGCGCTCAACCCGGCGGACACGGTGGTGTCTCGGCCGCCCGCGGGCGGCGGCCGGGCGAAGGTAAAAGAATGGCAAATGGCCATTAATAACGGCGAACCGGACATATCAAATCTTCGCTTGCTAGGGGAACCGTTAACCGGTTTGCTGCCTCAGAAGAACGTGGTGAATCCCCAAGAGCCGAGGGCAGTCGTGGACAATAACGGGCGCGCACCCGAAATCGCCGAAATCGGACAGCGAGCCGCGGAGGCCCAGGAGCGCCTCAAGCGCGTCGCCGCCACGGCGACGAGCAACGACGGCGCGGTGACCGTCACCGTGAACACCAGCGGAGCCCTGCAACAGCTCAGCTTCGGCCCCCGCGCCGACGAGATCAGCCGCAGCGCGCTCGCCGCCGCCGTCGTCGCCACCGCACACCGCGCGCAGGCCCAGGCGGCCCAGCAGCTGCACGCCATCATGGCCCCGCTCATCGGCGAAAACAGCGACGCGATGAAATTCCTCGACGAGCAGATTCCGACTCCGGAAGTGCCCGAGGAACAGCCCCCGGCCTCGGGTCCGGGCGACACGCGACAATTCTTCAACCGCGACGAGGACGGGTCGGTGCCTCCTCCGCCTGCTCCGGGGATGCGGCCACCGGCGCCGCCTGCTCCGGGGATGCGTCCGCCTGCTCCGCCGGCCCCGCCCGCACGCCCCGCGCGCCCGGCCCGCCCCCCGGCCGACAACTCCGATGACGACGACTACTACAACGGCGGCTCGATCCTGGGGAGGGGCTACTGATGGCCGGCACACAGCAGGTGAACCTCACGGCGCTGCAGACCCACAAGGGTGAGGTGCAGGACATCGGGGCGGGCGTGAAGACGGCCGCGGACGCGACCGGGTCCGCGCAGGCGTTCATGGACGACTCGTTCGGCATCGTCGGACAGGTCTTCGCCGCTCCCCTCCAGCTGTACTTGAGCGTGGCGAGCAGCTTCATCGACAAGGTCGCGTCGTCCGCCGACGACATCGCCGACAAGCTCCAGCAGGCCCACGACCACTACGACGCGAACGAACAGGGCACGAAGGACAGGGTCAACTCGTTCGGCAAGGAGCTCCCGGAATGACCGAGACGCAGGAGAACCCGCTGGTCGCGACCGCGGAGCCCTCGAGCGGGTTGTGGTCGAACATGGGGACGTCGAAGAACGAGCTCGACAACCTCAACCCGCAGACGGCCGGCAGCGGCGCACTGAACGACGCCGCGTCCACGCTCACCGACATCCGCAACCATGACTGGTTCAACGTGGGTGTCGACGCGGTCACCGACGGTCTCGACATCCTGGGCGCGCTCATCGACCCGCTCGGCACGCTGGCGGCCGCCGGCGTCGGCTGGCTCATCGAGCACATCAGCTTCCTGAAGGACTTCCTCGACCAGCTGGCGGGCAACCCCGAGGAAATCACAGCCAAGGCGGTGACCTGGACCAACGTCTCGAAGCAGCTCACGACCAGCGCCGGACAGTACGAGCAGGCCGCGGCCAACGTGGCCCCGGAGTTCCAGAGCGCGGGTGGCCAGGCATACCAGAACATGGCCAAGGGCTACGTCGCCACGCTGCGCGGCGCGGCGGGGCAGGCACAGGCGGCGTCGGTGGCGATGAACGTCGCCGGCGCACTGGTGGGCACCGAACGCGGCTTGATCCGGGACATGATCTCGTCGTTCATCGGCAACCTGATCATCAAGGCGCTCGCCGCGCTCGCCTCCTCCTGGTTCACCTTCGGCGGCACCATCGCGGCCTTCATCGCGGACGCGGTCGTCGAAGGCGGCATCCTCGCGGAGAAGATCAGCACCCGCATCGCGCAGGTCGTGGAGAAGCTCGACAAGCTGGCCCAGAGCGCCGGCAAGGCGAAGGGCGCCATCGAGGAAGCAGCCAAGATCCTCGACAAGCTCGGCAAGACCGCGGGCAAAGTCTCCGACAAGAGCCTCGACGCCGCCGTGAGCATCGAGAAGAAGGCCAACAACCTCAAGGAGACCGGCGCGTCCTGGGACAAACTCACCGACGCCGAGAAGGCCGCGAAGGTCAAGGAGAAGGCCGAAGGCTGGAAGGACGGCTCGTCGGAGAAGGTGCCCGGCCACGATTTCCTCGACACCAAAGTCAAGCCGTTCACCGAGCCCGGTCGCAGCTTCCTCAACCCCGAGGAGTGGGAGAAAGCCGGCGGCGAAGTGCCGAAGTGGACGCCGACCGACACGCTCGGTGCGGGCGAAGAAGCTCGCCGACAGGAAAACGAACAGCGCGACCGCTCCAAGGAGGCCTCCGAGGCCTACGAGAACGAGCACAAAGGTGAGGGCGGCGAAGGCGGAGGAGAAGGCACGATCGAAGGCGACGGCGAGTGACCACTCCGGTCAGCCCGGCCGAAGTCGCAGCGGCCAATCTCGCCGGGCGGCTCCACCCGTCTCAGCGTCATCGGGTCCTCGACTTCGCGTTCTGGCTCTCCCTGACCGTCGGCGTGCTCACCACCGTGTTCTGCGTGGTCGTGCCGACGACCACGGACGTGTTCGAAGGCCCGAACAGGGCCGCGTCGTTCGGCGCGTTGCCCTTCCTCGTGGTGCTCGCCGTCGTGTGCCTGGCGTTCTGCGCGCGCCGCTACCGCGACCTGCACAAGCCGCTGGTCGTGGTCACCGGGTGGACCCACGACTTCGGCAGATCACCGATCACGGACGCCTACCCGATCGGGCTGCGGTTCGAAGCGGGCACCACCCGCACGATGCAACGGTGTGAGGTCCGGGTTGGGGGAAAGACTTACAACACCGACCTCGAAACGTGGGAGAAGATCAAGCCCGAGCGGAACAACACCCTGTGCCTGTACCCGAAGACCAAGCTGATCATCAACGTCATTCCCGCCTGAGCAGCCCCTCCAAGGCCGCCGAGGAGATCGCATTGGCCTCCGAAGCGGTCAACGGTGCGTGGCCCGTCAGGCGGCGGAAGATCAAGGGCCCGAACAGAATATCCGTGGCCGTCTCGGCCGAAACCGACGGGGAAGCCAGGCCTGCGTCCACCAAACGCTTCCACAGCACCGATATAGCCGCCCGCCGACCGTCCAAAAAGAACTCGCGGAAGTACGGCGCGGCGGGCGGGTCCGTGACGCATGCGGCCAGCAGTTGGGCGAAGACCGCCCCCGTCGGGCCGGCGTAGAACGCCGAGACCCGGCGCACCTGCTCCTCCAGGTCGGCCCGCGGGTCCCCCGTGTCGGGCAAGGGAATGGCGTCCGCCATTTCCCGCCCGAAGGCCTCCGCGGCCAGCGCGGTGCGGCTGGGCCAGTGCTTGTACAACGTCGCTTTGCTCACCCCGGACCGGGCGCTGATCGCGTCGACCGTGGCGGCCGGGAGGCCGCCCTCGGCGAGCAGGTCGCGCGCCGCCGACAGCGCGCACGCGTGGGCGCGCGCGCTGCGAGGCGGCAACACAGGCGCAGCCACAGACACAGGCGCAGGAACCGGCGACTCAGCCATGGTCCGTGGAAACCGAAAGCTCGCGCCAGCGGGAAAGTTCGTCGCGGACGAAGTCGAGTTTCGCTTCCACCCGGGCGACCGAGTCGGCGCCCAGCTGGAGGCGCAGGGGCGGCGAGGGAGAAGCCACGACGGAAACGATCGCGAGCGCCGCCTTGCGCGGGTCGCCCGGTTGCTCGTGGTTGCGGGAATCCGCCGCCGCGCGGGTCGCGCCGGCGGAGGCCGCGTAGTCGGCGATCTCGTCCTCGGCGCGGTGCAGGCTCGACGAGTCGAGGAAGTCGGTGCGGAAGAAGCCCGGCTCGACCACCGTCACGTGCACGCCGAGCGGCGCCAGTTCCCCGTGCAGCGCCTCGGAAAGCGCCTCGACGGCGAACTTCGTCGCCCCGTACACGCCCCAGCCCGGGCCGGTCGTGAAGCCGCCGACCGAACTGATGTTCACCACGTGCCCCGAACGCTGCCGCCGCAGCACGGGCAGCACCGCGCGCGTCACGGAGAGCAGACCGAACACGTTGGCGTCGAACACCGCGCGCACGGCCGCGTCCGACGCCTCCTCCACGGCGCCGAGCAGGCCGCGGCCGGCGTTGTTCACCAGCACGTCGATGCGCCCGAACCGATCCAAAGCCGCACCGACGGCCGCGGCCGCGGCAGCCTCGTCGGTCACGTCGAGCGCCACCGCCAGAACCGACGGATTGCCGGGAAACTCCTTCTCCACGGCCGACGCCTGGCGCGCGGTGGCCACGACCTGGTCACCGCGCTCCAGCGCCGCCCGCACGATCTCGAGGCCGAAACCCCGCGACGCGCCGGTGACGAACCAGACGCTCATCGAGAAGCCGCCTTGCTCAGCGCCGCGAACTCGTCGTCGGTCAGCTCGATCTCGGCCGCCGCCACGTTGTCCTCGAGGTGGCCGACGCTGGACGTGCCCGGGATCGGCAGCATCACCGGCGAACGCTTGAGCAGCCACGCCAGCGCGAGCTGCGAGGGCGACGCGCCGTGTTCCTTCGACACCTGCGAAAGCGGGCTGTCCGGACCCGCCAGCGAACCCGTGGCCAGCGGGAACCACGGGATGAACGCGATGCCCTCCTTCGCCACGTGGTCCAGCAGCGGCTCGGAGTACCGGTCGGCCAGGTTGAAGCGGTTCTGCACCGAGACGATCGTGGCCGTCTTCTGCGCCTCGACGAGATCCTCGACCGAGATCTCCGACAGGCCGATGTGCCGGATCTTGCCCTCCGACTGCAGCGTGGCGAGCTCCCCGACCTGGTCCGCGACGGGCACCTTCGGGTCGATGCGGTGCAGCTGCAGCAGGTCGATGCGCTCGAGGCCGAGGTGGCGCAGGTTCAGCTCCACCTGCTGGCGCAGGTACTCGGGCCGGCCGACGGGGGTCCACTGGTTCGGGCCCTGCCGGGTGAACCCGGCCTTGGTGGCGATCACCAGGTCGTCGGCGTACGGGTGCAGGGCTTCGCGGATGAGCAGGTCGGCCACGAACGGGCCGTACGAGTCGGCGGTGTCGATGAGGTTGACCCCGAGCTCGACGGCCCTGCGCAGCACGCGCACGGCCCCCTCCGGGTCACGAGACTCCCCCCACACGCCGGGGCCGGGCAGCTGCATCGCGCCGAACCCGAGCCGCACGACGGGCAGGTCCCCGCCGATCGCGAACGTGCCGGACGACTTCGCGGGCTGTGCTGACATGGAACGTTCTCCTTCAAAAGTGAACTGAACGTACAGTTCACTTTACGCCCGTTCCGGCGAGCCCGCCAACCTGACCCGGGTGCAGCACCCCGCGAAGCTGCCCCGGGCCAGGAGATCAGCTGTTCTTCGGGAAACCCAGGTTCACCCCGGCGTGCGAGGTGTCCGGCCAGCGCGAGGTGACCACCTTCGTGCGCGTGAAAAAGTGGAACCCCTCGGGCCCGTACGCGTGGGTGTCGCCGAAGAGCGAGTCCTTCCAGCCGCCGAACGAGTAGTAGCCGACGGGCACCGGGATGGGCACGTTCACGCCGACCATGCCCACCTCCACCTCGTTCTGGTAGCGCCGCGCGGCCGCGCCGTCGCCGGTGAAGATCGCGGTGCCGTTGCCGTAGGGGCTGGCGTTGACCAGGCCGAGCGCGTCGTCGAAGCTCGTCGCGCGCGCCACCGAGAGCACGGGGCCGAAGATCTCGTCGGTGTAGACCGACATCCCGGGTCCGACGCGGTCGAACAACGTCGGGCCGAGCCAGAAACCGTCGCCGGCGATCTCGATGCCGCGCCCGTCCACCACGAGCTCCGCGCCTTCGGCGACGCCGGCGTCCACATAGGACGTCACCCGCTGGTGGTGCGCCTTGGTCACCAGGGGACCCATCTCCGACTCCGGCTCGCGGCCGTCGCCGACGCGCAGCCGGGACATCCGCTCGGTGATCTTCGCCACCAGCTCGTCGCCGACCGGGTCGACGGCCACCACCACCGACACCGCCATGCACCGCTCCCCCGCGGACCCGAACCCGGCCGACACGGCGGCGTCGGCGGCGAGGTCGAGGTCGGCGTCGGGCAGCACGACCATGTGGTTCTTCGCCCCGCCGAGCGCCTGCACGCGCTTGCCGTGGCGGGTGCCCGTTTCGTAGACGTAGCGCGCGATCGGCGTGGAGCCGACGAACGAGATCGCCTTGACGTCCCGGTGTTCCAGCAACCCGTCGACGGCGGCCTTGTCGCCGTGCAGCACGTTGAGCGCGCCCGCGGGCAGCCCGGCCTCGGCGAGCAGCTCGGCGATGAACAGCGAGGCCGACGGGTCCTTCTCGCTCGGCTTGAGCACCACGGTGTTGCCGCACGCCAGCGCGTTGGGCACGAACCACAGCGGCACCATCGCGGGGAAGTTGAACGGCGAGATCACGCCGACCACCCCGAGCGGCTGCAGGATCGAGTACACGTCCACGCCGGTGGAGGCGTTCTCGCTGAAGCCGCCCTTGAGCAGCTGCGCGGCGCCGCACGCGTATTCGACGTTCTCGATCGCCCGGGCGATCTCGCCCGCCGCGTCGGACTCGACCTTGCCGTGCTCGCTCGTGATGATCTTCGCCAGCTCGTGCTTGCGCGCCGACAGCAGCTCGCGGAACGCGAACAGCACCCGCGTGCGCCCGGCCAGCGAGGTGCCACGCCAACCCGGCAACGCGGCGGCGGCAGCCGCCACCGCCTGGTCGACCTCGGCCTGGCCGGCGAAGTCCACCTTCGCCCGGACCTCGCCGGTCGCCGGGTCGTACACGTCGCCCGTGCGCCCGGCCACGCCGGTGTAGGGCTTGCCGTCGATCCAGTGGCTGATGCGGTCGGTCACAGCGTCGGCTCCTCGCTCGCGGGGCGCTTGTCTCCCCCGAGTCTCGGCTCGCGCGCCACGCGGACGCCATCGGCAACGTGTACGGAGTCCCGCGCCCGGCCGTACAGTCTGTGCCTGCCGGTGTGCGAAAGAGGGGCGAGAACCGGATGTACCCGACCGTGTCCGAGGTGCTCGCGCTGCCGGCCCTGCGCCAGGGCCGGCCGCACGTCGTCGCGGGCAGCGCCGGGCTCGACCGGCCGGTGCGCTGGGCGCACGTGGCCGAGGTCGCCGACATCGCCCACCTCCTGCGCGGCGGCGAGCTGGTGCTCACCACCGGCGTCGCGCTGCCGGACGACGGCCCGTCGCTCGCCCGCTACGTCGCCGACCTCGCCGAGGTGGGTGTGGCCGGCGTGGTGGTGGAGCTGGTCCGGCACTGGAGCGACCGCCTGCCGAACGCCCTGGTCGAGGCGGCCGAGCACCGCGGCCTGCCGCTGATCACGCTGTCGCGCGAGACCCGCTACGTCGCCGTGACCGAGGCCGTGAACGGGCTGATCGTCGACGCGCAGGTGGCCGAGCTGCGCGCGGCCGAGCGGGTGCACGAGACGTTCACCGCGCTCACCGTCGCGGGTGCGGAGCCCGGGGTGGTGCTCGGCGAGGTGACCCGGCTGACCGAACAGCCGGTGGTGCTGGAGACGCTGGCCCACGAGGTGCTCGCCTACGACGCGGCCGGTACGGACCCGGCCGAGCTGCTCACGGGCTGGCCGGCGCGCTCACGCGTGGTGCAGCTCGGCGAACGCACGGGTTACCACGCGAACGCGGGCTGGCTCGTGACCGTGGTCGGCGCCCGCGGCCACGACTGGGGCCGGCTCGTGCTCGTCTGCGCGGAGCCGCCGCCGCACCGTCACCGCGTGGTGGCCGAACGCGCGGCGTCGGCGCTGGCCGTGCACCGGCTGGTGGCCCGCGACTCCGACACACTGGAACGCCTGGCGCACCGGGCCGTGGTCACGGAGCTGCTGGCCTCGCCGGCGCCGTCGGCGGAACTGCTCGCGCGGGCCTCGGCACTGGCCGTGCCGCTGACCGGGCGGCGGCTGATCGGCTTGGCGGTGCGCCCGCGCATCACGGCGACCACGCGGCAGTCGCTGTCGACGCCGCTGCTGCTGCGGGAGCTGGCCGAGGCGACGGCGCTGGCGGCGCGGCGGGCGAAGGTCTCGGCGCTCGTGGCGACCGACGAGACGGGCGTGCGGGCCCTGCTCGCCCTTTCGCCGGAGGCGCACGCCGACGCCGTGCTGCAGCGGCTGGCCGCCGACATCCACGAAGCCCGCGCGAGCGCGCCCGCCGTGCTCGCCGTCGGCACGACCGTGACCGGGCCCGCCGAGGCCCGGCGGACGCTGGTCGAGGCCGCGCAGGTGGCCGCGGCCGCGTTGAGCGAAGAAACCGAACGGCCGCTGCACCGCCTTCGTGACGTCCGGCTGCGCGGGCTCCTGCACCTGCTGGCCGACGACGAGCGCGTGACGTCGTTCGCCGCGCGCGAGCTGGGGCCGCTGCTGCAGCGCGACGCCGCATCGGGCAGCCGGCTGGTGCAGGCGTTGCGGCACTACTGCGCCCACGGCGGCAACAAGTCGGCGGCGGCCGTCGCGGCCCACACCTCGCGCACGGCCTACTACCAGCAGCTCGCGCGGATCGAGCAGGTCCTCGGCGTGCGGCTGGAAGACCCGGAGTCGATGTTGTCGCTCTACGTCGCGCTCCTGGCCCACGACCTGACCAGTGGTCCCACCCTTTCGGGGGAGGAAAACTCACCCGGACGTGCAGCACAGTGATCAGCTTCCGGCAACCGATAGCCGAAGTATGGTGTTTTCTTCTTTCGCTCCGATCGCCGCGTGCGTGCTCGGCCTCAGTGGTGTGGCGGCTCCGCAGCTGCCCGCGTCCACCCTCCAGCTGAGCCTGCACGAGACGACGGGCCGTCTCAGCTCGGTTTCGCTCACCTGCGACCCGGCCGGCGGCAGCCACCCCAAGTCCGACGCGGCCTGTGCCACCCTCACGGGCGTCGACGGCGACATCGCCCACATCAAGCCGCGGCTGCAGCGCTGCACGATGATCTATTCCCCGGTCGACGCCGCCGCCTTCGGCACGTGGCACGGCAAGCCGGTCACGTTCCACGCCACGTTCTCCAACAAGTGCGCGGCCGACGCCCAGACCGCGGGAGTGTTCGGCTTCTAGCAGTGCCCCGGTGGCGGTAGCTCGACGTCGAGTGCCCTGGCCCGGCTGAGGTTCCAGCCGGGCCAGCTGTCGTCGTCCACCCCGTAACGCATCGGCCCGAGCACGCAGTCGGCGTCCGGCAGCCGTTCGGCGACCACGGGGAAGATGTCGGTGGAGAACCCGCGCAGGTAGGCCAGGTCGAGCGGTTTCCCGTGCTCCGCGCGGTCGAGGTTCGCGCCGGCGATGAGCGCCTCCGGGTTCGCGACGGCGAGCGCCAGCAACGCGCCGGCGGCCGTCGCGATGGCCGCGCGCGGCAGCCACGACGAGCGCAGGGTGACCAGCGCCGCCCCGACGAGCAGGAACACGCAGCCGAGCCAGAGCTCGCAGACCTCCACGAGCACTCGCAGCACGGTGAAGCCGTAGGCCTGCTGGTAGGTCCACATGCGACTCAACGCGGACACCACGAGCACGAGGCTCAGCGCCGCCAGGGCACCGAGCAGCACCCGCTGCCGCAGCCGTTCCGCGGCCGTCTCCCGCGGCGCCCAGCGCAACGCCAGCGCGATGATGCCCAACGTGAGCACCGTGCAAGCGCACAGCTGCCAGAAGCCGCCGCGCGCGTATTCGGCCGACGTGAGGCCACCGGTGCGCAGCACGTAGTCCCGGCCACCGAACAACTCCACGATCCGCACCACGACGTAGGCGCCGAACAGCACCACCAGCGTCCCGAGCGGGACCGTCCACAGGAGACTGTCACCCTGGGCTTTGCGGTCGCCGTCGGTCGCCCGGCGCGGTGGCGAGGCCAGCACGTAGTACGCCCCGGCCGTGCCGAACGCGCCGGCGCAGAACAGGAATCCCCACCGCACGGCCGAATCCAGGCGCAGGTCGGGCACGAGCGACCCGACGAAGTGGGCGAAGGTCGCGTCCGCGCTCGTCAGCAACGGCAGGAACACCGCCAGCACCGCCGCCGCCCCCAGCACGGCGCCGAGCACGCGACCGCGCTGCGTCCCGCGGCCCCGCAGCCCGCGCGCGACCCACGGGATCGCGTGGAACGCCTCCAGCGGCACGGCGAGCGCGTCGTAGAGCGCCGAGTTCACCGACCGCGGTCCCACCACCGCGAGCGATCCGGCCACGAGCGCGGCCACGACGCACAACCCGAACAGCCACTCCGACGCCCGCACCGCGCCGACCGCCACCAGCGCGAGCGCCAGCGCCGCCCACGCGACGCTCGCCCGCCGGGTCGTCTTCTCCTCGCGAGCCCGGCGATCCACGACCACGATCAGCGCCGTCACCACCAGCGCGGCCAGCAGCCACCCGATCCCGGGCCGGTCCAGCGGCACCAGCGTCGCGGTCACCACACCGGCGACCGCGACGGCCGGCAGCACCCCGGCCGCCATCGGCACCACCACCGACCTCGGTACGGGCCGCACCAGCACCGGCGTGAACGGCTCCGCGACGGCGACGCCGCCTTCGGTGGATGGGGCAGCCCCCTCGACTGTCCCACCCACCGCGTTCCCCGGCGGCACCGCGTGGGCCGGCCTCGGTTTTTCCTCGGTCACGAAACAGCCTCCCTGTTCGCATTAGCAAATCATGAAGCGCGGCAGCTCCCCACCCGGGAAGCGCCAGGAAGATCAGGCCGGCAACGTCACGCGGATCCGGCACCCCGGCGCCACGCCGGGCACGACGTCGGCCGGGGGTTCGACCACGGCGATGGTCCCGCCGTGCAGCTCCACCACCCAGCGCGCGATGGCCAGGCCGAGCCCGGTCCCTCCGCCACCGGCGCGTTCGCCGCGGGTGAAGCGTTCGAAGACGCGGTCGCGGTCGGCGGCGGGGATGCCGGGGCCTTCGTCACGGACCTCGATGCGGGTCTCCCCCGCGGCCACGACCGCGCGGACCTCCACCGAGCCACCGGCGGGACCGTGCCGAGCGGCGTTCTCCAGCAGGTTCACCACGACCTGGTAGAGCCGCTCGCGATCCGCCCGCACACACGCGCCCGGCGGCGACACCGACACGTCGAAGCGCACACCGCGCCCCGCCGCCGCGGCCATCGCCTCCGCCTCGGCGGCGACCTCGGCCAGCAGCTCCTCCAGGTCCACCCGCGAAAGGTCCAGCGACAGCGTCCCGGCGTCGATGCGCGAGAGGTCCAGCAGCTCGGTGACGAGCCGGCCCAGCCGTTCGCTCTGGTGCAGGGCCGTGCGCAGCGTCGCGGTGTCGGGCGACGAAACGCCGTCCACCAGGTTCTCCAGCACGCCGCTCAACGCGGTGATGGGCGTGCGCAGCTCGTGCGAGACGTTCGCGATCAGCTCGCGCCGCTGCTGGTCGGCGGTCGCGAGGTCGGCGGCCATCTGGTTGAACGCCTGAGCCAGCGAACCGACCTCGTCGCGGGCCGTCGCGCGGATGCGGCGCGTGTAGTCGCCCTTCGCCATCGCCCGGGCCGCCGCCGTCATCTCCCGCAGCGGCCGGGTCATGCCGTGGGCCAGGATCTGCGACGTGACCAGGGCGATGAGCATGGCCGTGATCGTGGTCGCGGGCGGCAGCCAGCCGATGCGGGACCAGAAGAAGAGAAACGCGATCGCCCCCGCGGCCAGCATGAGGATCGCCAGCTTCAGCTTGATCGACCGGATCGGGTCGAGCGGCCGCGGCAGGAAGTCGACGGCCTTCGACAGCAGCGCCTTCACGCCGGCACCTCCAACGCGTAGCCCACCCCGTGCACGGTGCGGATGAGATCCGCGCCGAGCTTGCGCCGCAACGCCTTGATGTGGCTGTCGACCGCGCGGGTGCCGGCGCCGCCCGCCGGCACGTCCCAGTCCCACACCTCGCTGAGCAGCCGTTCACGCGGCTGGACCGCTCGCGGCCGGCGCGCGAAGTGCACCAGCAGGTCGAACTCGATGGGCGTGAGCTGCGCGGGCACGCCGCCACGGGCCACCCGGCGCTGGTCGATGTCGATCTCCAGGTCGCCCAGCACGATCCGTTCCGGGGCCGTGGCCTGCGCCGACCGTTCGACCCGCCGGAGCAGGGCGCTCACGCGGGCGCTGAGCACGCGCATCGAAAACGGCTTGGTCAGGTAGTCGTCGGCCCCCACGCCGAGGCCCACGAGCAGGTCGGTCTCGTCGGCCCGCGCGGTGAGCATGAGCACCGGCACCGGCCGCCGCGCCTGGATCCGGCGGCACACCTCGAGCCCGTCGAACCCCGGCAGCATCACGTCGAGCACCACGAGGTCGGGGCCGAACTCGGCTTCGCCCGCCACCGCGGCCGGACCGTCGTGGGCCACGTCCACGGTGAACCCCTCGGCCCGCAGCCGGGCCGCGATCGACGCGGCGATCGTGAGGTCGTCCTCGACGACCAGCACCCGCCGTCCCCCTTTGTCCATGTCGCTGACTCTAGGGAACCGGCGTGGAGGCCATCCGGGTGAGCTGTGGAGATCTTGTGGAGAACTGCCGTCGTGTTTCGTTCACTTTGCGCAGAAGATACCGGCAGATTGTGACGCAGGTCATGCACTGCCGGGCGGCGAAGCGCAATCGACAGTCTGCGCCGAGCGCACGCGAAGAGTGAACAGTCTGCCTCTGCCACCCGCCCTCGACAGGCGCGCAGGATTCCGCAATGGAGCCGACGACACGCGAACACGCCGACGGCCGCGTGGAACTCGCCGATGTGCGGTCCCTCGCGGGCAGCCGGTTCTTCAACGAGGAACTGGCCCCCGTCCCGGTCGCCAAACGCACCTGGACCACGTACAACTACTTCGCGCTCTGGATGGGGATGGCGCACAACATCCCCAGCTACGCCCTGGCCGCGTCGCTCATCGCGCTCGGCATGAACTGGGTCCAGGCGCTCATCACGATCACCATCGGCAACATCGTGGTGCTCGCGCCGATGCTGCTCAACAGCCACGCCGGCACGAAGTACGGCATCCCGTTCCCGGTGTTCGCCCGCGCGTTCTACGGCCTGCGCGGCGCCAACCTGGCCGCACTGCTGCGCGCGTTCATCGCGTGCGGCTGGTTCGGCATCCAGACGTGGGTGGGCGGCGAGGCGATCTACGTGATCGTCGGGCGCCTCGCCGGCTCCGGCTGGCGCGACTCGACGGTGGTGTGGGGCCAGCACTGGACGCTGTGGCTGAGCTTCGCCGTGTTCTGGATCGTGCAGATGCTGATCATCTGGCGCGGCATGGACGCGGTGCGCAAGTTCGAGAACTGGACGGCGCCGCTCGTGTCCGTCGGGTTCCTCATCATGCTCGGCTACGTGCTCGTGAAGGCCGGCGGTCTCGGCCCGATCCTCGAAGACGGCGGCAAGCTCGGCTGGGGCCCGGACTTCTGGAAGGTGTTCGCGCCGTCGCTGATGGCGATGATCGCGTTCTGGTCCACGCTCTCGCTGAACATGCCGGACTTCACGCGCTTCGGCGGCAGCCAGCGCAAGCAGGTGCGCGGGCAGATCCTCGGCCTGCCGACCACGATGACGTTCATCGCGATCGTCGCGATCCTCACGACGTCGGGCGGCCACGTGCTCTACGGCGAGGACATCTGGGACCCCGCGCAGCTCGCGGACCGCTTCTCCAGTCCGATCGTGGTGGTCGTGGCGCTGGCCGCGCTGGTGTTCGCGACGATCTCGGCGAACCTGGCGGCCAACGTCGTGAGCCCGTCCTACGACTTCTCCAATGCCTTCCCGAAGCGCATCACCTTCGCGATCGGCGGCCTGATCACGGGCATCCTCGGCGTCGCGATCCAGCCGTGGCGGCTCTACTCCGACCCGAGCATCTACATCTTCGCGTGGCTCGGGTTCTACGGCGGCCTGCTCGGCGCCGTCGCCGGCGTGCTGGTGGCCGGCTACTGGGCGGTCAACCGGACGCGGCTTCGTTTGCGCGATCTCTACACGCCCGATGGGGTGTACTGGTTCCGCGGGGGCTGGAACTGGCGCGCCCTCGTCGCGACGCTGGTGGGGGCAGTGCTCGCCGTCGGCGGAGCCTACGGCGGCCCCTTCCCCGCGGACGGTCTCATCCCGTTCCTCAAACCGCTCTACGACTACAACTGGGTGATCGGCTTCGCCGGCGCGTTCGTCGTGTACTGGCTGCTCGCCCTGCCCGTGAAGAAGGAGGAGACAAGTGAGCGACCTGGTTCGAGCCGGATTGATCCAGCAGCGGTGGACGGGTGACAAGGACTCGATGATCGCCAACGCCGTCGACGCCATCGGCAAGGCGGCCTCGCAGGGAGCCCAGGTCGTCTGCCTGCAGGAGCTGTTCTACGGCCCGTACTTCTGCCAGATCCAGGACGCCGACTACTACTCCTACACCGAGGGCATCCCCGACGGCCCGACCACGAAGCTCATGCAGGAGGTGGCCGAGCGCCACGGCGTGGTGCTGGTGGTGCCGATGTACGAGCAGGAGCAGCCGGGCGTCTACTACAACACCGCGGCGGTGATCGACGCGGACGGCAAGTACCTGGGCAAGCACCGCAAGAACCACATCCCGCAGGTGAAGGGGTTCTGGGAGAAGTTCTACTTCCGGCCCGGCAACCTCGGCTACCCGGTGTTCGACACGGCGGTGGGCCGCATCGGCGTCTACATCTGCTACGAGCGCCACTTCCCCGAGGGCTGGCGCGCGCTGGGCCTGGCGGGGGCGAAGATCGTGTTCAACCCGTCGGCGACCAGCCGCGGCCTGTCGGAGTACCTGTGGCGCCTGGAGCAGCCGGCGGCCGCGGTGGCGAACGAGTACTACGTGGGCACGATCAACCGCGTCGGCGTGGAACCTTTGGGCGACAACGACTTCTACGGCCAGTCGTACTTCGCGGACCCGCGCGGGCAGCTCGTGGGCGACGCCGCGTCGGACACCGAGGAGGAGATCGTGGTACGCGACCTCGACATGGGCCGGCTCGCCGAGGTGCGCGACCTGTGGGCGTTCTACCGCGACCGCCGCCCGGACAGCTACGGACCCCTGACGGAGGCCTGATGAGCACGCTCCTGATCCAGGGTGGCCAGGTCGTCTCACCGTCCGGTGCGGTGCTCGCCGACGTGCTGGTGGACGGCGAGCGCATCGCCGCCGTCGCCGCACCCGGCGTGCTCGGGCGACTCGGTGCCGACGAGACCATCGACGCCACCGGAAAGTATGTGCTGCCCGGCGGGATCGACGCGCACACGCACATGGAGATGCCGTTCGGCGGCACGCATTCCGTGGACACGTTCGAGACGGGCACCACCGCGGCGGCCTGGGGCGGGACGACCACGATCATCGACTTCGCCGTGCAGGCCAAGGGCACGTCGTTGCAGTCCACCCTGGACAAGTGGCACTCGAAGGCCGACGGCAACTGCGCGATCGACTACGGGTTCCACATGATCATGTCGGACGTGAACGATTCCACGCTCAAGGAAATGCAGTCCTGTGTGGACGCGGGCGTCGGTTCGTTCAAGATGTTCATGGCCTACCCGGGCGTGTTCTACTCGACCGACGGCGAGATCCTGCTGGCGATGCAGCAGGCGCGTGAGATCGGCGCGACGATCATGATGCACGCGGAGAACGGCATCGCGATCGACCAGCTGGCCGCGCAGGCCGTGGCGGCCGGCCGGGTGGACCCGGTGCAGCACGGCCTCACGCGGCCGCCCGAGCTGGAAGGCGAGGCGACTTCGCGGGCCATCACGCTCGCGGCCGTGACGGGCGCGCCGCTCTACATCGTGCACCTCTCGGCGGCGCAAGCGCTTGCGGCGGTGGCGGAGGCGCGCGAGGCCGGGCAGAACGTGTTCGCGGAGACGTGCCCGCAGTACCTCTACCTGTCCATCGAGGACCTCGCCCGGCCGGGGTTCGAGGGTGCGAAGTTCGTCGCGTCGCCGCCGTTGCGGGAGAAGTCGCACCAGGCCGACCTGTGGCGGGGGCTGCGGACCAACGACCTGTCGGTGGTCTCGACGGACCACTGCCCGTTCTGCTTCAAGGACCAGAAGGAGCTCGGCCGCGACGACTTCCGCGCGATCCCCAACGGGATGCCGGGCGTCGAGCACCGGATGGACCTGCTGCACCAGGGCGTGGTCGCGGGTGAGATCACGCTGGGCCGCTGGGTCGAGACGTGCTCGGCGACGCCGGCGCGGATGTTCGGGCTGTATCCGCGCAAGGGCGTGATCGCGGCCGGGTCGGACGCGGACATCGTGATCTACGATCCCGCGGCGACGCAGACGTTGTCGGCTTCGACGCACCACATGAACGTGGATTACTCGGCGTATGAAGGCTTCGAGCTGACCGGGAAGGTCCACACTGTCCTGTCGCGAGGCCGGGTCGTGGTGTCTCCTTCCGGCTTCAGCGGTTCGGCCGGGCACGGGAAGTTCCTGTCGCGTGGACTCAACCAGTACCTGAATTGAGGGGTGCGTCGTGGATTTCGGGATCGTGCTGCAGACGGACCCGCCGGCGTCGGACGTCGTGCGGCTGATGAAGGCCGCCGAGGACCAGGGGTTCCGGTACGGCTGGACGTTCGACTCGGCCGTGCTGTGGCAGGAACCGTTCGTGATCTACTCGCGGATCCTGGCGGAGACGTCGTCGCTGGTGGTGGGGCCGATGGTCACCTCGCCGGCCACGCGCGACTGGTCGGTGATGGCGTCGACCTTCGCCACGCTCAACGACATGTACGGCAACCGCACGGTGTGCGGCATCGGGCGCGGCGACTCGGCGCACCGGGTCGTCGGGAACCCACCGTCCACTTTGGCCACGGTGCGCGACTGCATGCAGGTGGTGCGTGACCTCGCCGAGGGGCGCGAGGTCACGATGAACGACACGGCCGTGCGCATCCCCTGGGTGCGCAACGGGCG
Organism: Amycolatopsis sp. NPDC047767; assembly: GCF_040704195.1. Classification (NCBI taxonomy): domain Bacteria; kingdom Bacillati; phylum Actinomycetota; class Actinomycetes; order Pseudonocardiales; family Pseudonocardiaceae; genus Amycolatopsis; species Amycolatopsis sp. NPDC047767. Next base: position 12,897 of record NZ_JBEYSJ010000014.1, on the reverse strand, counting down.
GCTGGAGATGTGGATGGCCGGGTACGGGCCGAAGGCGCTGAAGACCGTGGGCGAGCACGCCGACGGCTTCATCCTGCAGTGCGCCGACCCGGCCATCGCGCGCTGGACGATCGGCGCGGTGCGCGAGGCCGCGCGCGCCGCGGGCCGCGACCCGGGTGGCATCACGATCTGCGTGGCGGCGCCCGCGTACGTCGGCGAAGACCTCGCCCACCAGCGCGAGCAGCTGCGCTGGTTCGGCGGCATGGTCGGCAACCACGTGGCGGACCTCGTCGCGCGCTACGGCGACTCCGGCCCGGTGCCGCACGAGCTCACCGACTACATCCGCGCCCGCACCGGCTACGACTACAGCCACCACGGCCGCGCCGGAAACCCGTCCACCGACTTCGTGCCGGACGAGATCGTCGACCGGTTCTGCCTGCTCGGGCCCGCCCCCGCGCACATCGCGCGCCTGCAGGAGCTCGCGGAGCTGGGTGTGAACCAGTTCGCGCTGTACCTGATGCACGACGAACGCGAGCAGACGCTGGCCGCGTACGGCGGGCAGATCGTCGGCAAACTCACCGCGTAGAGCTTGTCGATTCCCGGTGCCGCCGTTCGACGCGTTGGCATGACTGAATCCACTCGCACCCGGAACCTGGACATCTACGACCACGCCGAGCTCCCCTGGAGCCGCGCCCGTGACGCCCTCAGTCCCTCGCCGACCGCAGACCTGACGTTTTTCCTCACCACTGTGCGCGCCGACGGCCGCCCGCACACGGCCGGCGTGGGCGCGGTGTGGGACTCCGACGCGCTGTACTTCACCAGCGGGCCGGGCGCCCTGAAGTCGCGCCTGCTCGCGGCGAACCCGTGGTGCAGCATCGGCGTGCGACTGTCCGGCCTGGACCTGACGTTGGAGGGCACCGCCGCCCGCGTCACGGATTCCGCTGTCCTGGACCGCCTCGCCGCCGTGTACCGCTCGGGCGGCTGGCCCGCGGCCGTGGCCGGCGACGCCTTCACCGCTCCCTACAGCGCCCCCAGCGCCGGTCCGGCGCCGTGGCACGTCTACGCGCTGACCCTGCACACCGCCGTGGGCGTCGCCACGGCCGAACCCCACGGCGCGACACGGTGGGATTTCGCCGCGTGACCCGGCTTGCGGCAAGCCGACAGAAAGTCTCTGCCCGCTATACAAACGCGTGAAAGATTCGTATTCTCGCCCCAGGCCGCCACCTCCTGTCCCGCGCATCGAGGAGCTTCCCCATGGGCGTGTCCCGTCGTACCTTCTTTTCGCTCGCCGCCGCGGCTGCCGCGTGGCCTTCGGTGGCCGGGGTGGCGGCCGCGAGCCCGCCCGGTGACGTGGTCGGCAAGATCACCGTCGGCTACCAGGGCTGGTTCGCCTGCGCCGGCGACGGCGCACCGATCAACGGCTGGTGGCACTGGAGCCAAAACTGGGGCCAGGCGCCGTCACCGTCGAACACGGGGATCAAGTCGTGGCCCGACGTACGCGACTACCAGCGGACGTACCCGAGCGCCTACGCGAACCTGGGCGACGGGCGGCCGGCGAGCCTGTTCTCCTCCTACGACCAGCAGACCGTGGACACGCATTTTTCGTGGCTGCGCCAGTACGGCATCGACACCGCGGCCCTGCAGCGCTTCAACCCGACCGGCGGTGAGGGACCGACGCGGGATGCCCTGGCGCAGAAGGTGCGCACTGCGGCCGAGGCGTACGGCCGGAAGTTCTACGTCATGTACGACGTCAGCGGCTGGGCCTCGATGCAGCAGGAGATCAAGGCCGACTGGACGGCGAAGATGGCGGCGCACACGGCATCGAGCGCGTACGCCCGGCAGAACGGCAAGCCCGTCGTCTGCGTCTGGGGCTTCGGGTTCAACGACGACAACCACCCGTGGGACGCCGGCACGTGCCTCGACGTGGTGAACTGGTTCAAAGGCCAGGGCTGCTACGTGATCGGCGGCGTGCCGCGCGAATGGCGCGTCGGCGGATCCGGGACCCGCACCGGGTTTTCCGACGTGTACCACGCCTTCGACGCGCTCTCGCCCTGGATGGTCGGCGCGATCGGCAACGCGGGCGACTCCGACAACGTCTACACCACCATCACCGTCGGCGACCAGGCCGACTGCACCGCGCACGGCATCGACTACCAGCCCTGCGTCCTGCCCGGCGACACCCAGGCCCGCCAACGCGCCCACGGCGACTTCATGTGGCGCCAGTTCTACAACATGATCCGCGCCGGCGCCCAGGGCATCTACATCTCGATGTTCGACGAGTACAACGAGGGCAACCAGATCGCCAAAACCGCCGAAGACGCGTCCATGATCCCGGCCGGCTCCGGCCTCTGGGCTCTCGACGAAGACGGCACCCACTGCACCTCGGACTACTACCTGCGCCTCACCGGCGACGGCGGCCGCATGCTGCGCGGAGAGATCGGGCTGACCTCGAACCGGCCGACGTCACCGGCGGGCTGAGCCGAAGCAGGCGGTGCGCCCGAACGGCGCACCGCCCGACAGGCTCAGTCGACGATCGCTTGGTAAACCAGCTGCCGCAGCTGCTGCCGGATGGGATGGGTGCTCGACGGGAGCAGCTGCGTGTAGAACGCCACCGTCAGGTCCTCCACCGGGTCCACCCAGAAGGCCGTCGAAGCGGCGCCGCCCCAGGCGTATTCGCCGGGGCTGGAGAGGGTTTTGGCCTTGACCGGGTCTTCCAGCACGGAGAAGCCCAGGCCGAAGCCGAAGCCGTCGAAGGGCATCTCCGCGAACAGCGGCCGCCCGAAGGCCTCCAGGTCCACGTGGCCCGGCAGGTGGTTGCTCGCCATGAGGTCGACCGTGCGCGGGCCCAGGATCCGGGCGCCGTCCAGCGAACCGCCGCGCAGCAGCATCTGCGTGAAGCGGTGGTAGTCGGCCGCGGTCGAGACCAGCCCGCCGCCGCCCGAGAACGAGTCGGGCCGCGCGACGCCGATGGAGCCGAAAGCCTCGTTGCGGGTGGGCAGCTTGGTCCGCGGATGCGCGACGTACAGGGCCGCGAGGCGGTCCGTGTCCTTCGTGGAGAAGCCGGTGTCCGTCATGCCCAGGGGCCCGAAGATCCGCTCCGCGAAGACTTCGTCCAGGGGCTTGCCCGCGAGGACCTCCACGAGCCGGCCGAGGACGTCGGTGGACACCGAGTAGTTCCACTCGCTGCCGGGCTGGAAGACCAGCGGGAGCTCGGCCAGCGCGCGGGTGCAGGCGGCGAGGTCCAGACCCGGCGGGGTGCCCCACTCGAAGCCCGCGGCGCGGTAGATCGTGTCGACGGGATGCGTGTGGTGGAAGCCGTAGGTGAGGCCGCTGGTGTGGGTGAGCAGGTGCCACAGGCGAATGGGCTCGGTCGCGGGCACCGTCATCGGGCTCAGCGCCGAGCCCTTCACGTACACCTGCGGCGCCGCGAATTCGGGCAGCCAGCGGGAAATCGGGTCGTTGAGGTCGATCACGCCCTCTTCGACGAAGGTCATCGCCGCCACCGAGGTGATCGGCTTGGTCATCGAGAAGATGCGCCAGATGGTGTCGTGGTCCACGGGGGCGCCCGACTCGACGTCCCGCTTTCCGTGGGAAGCGACGTGGACGACGCGTCCGTGCCTGCTCACCACCGCGAGGTAACCGGGCAGCCGCCCGTCGTCCACATAGGCGTCGAAATGCCGGTCGATCCGCTTCAGACGGTCAGCGTCGAACCCCGCCGAAGACGGGTCGGTCTCCACGTTCATGCCGGCGACATTACGCCCTTTCGCGCGCCCGCTCGGCCGCCTTCTCCTCGCGCCACGCCTCGTCGTTCTTGCCTTCGCGCCAGTAGCCGGAGATCGACACCGACTCCTTCGCCACGCCGCGCTCGGCGAACAGGTACCGCCGCAGCTCGCGCACGAAGCCGGCCTCGCCGTGGACGAACGCGTGCACGTCCTCACCCGGCCACGGCAGCGCCTTCACCTCGGCCGCGAGGTCTGCACCAGCCGACCGGTGCAGCCACGTGATCTGCGCGTCGGCCTTCGTCACCAGCGGCTGTTCCTCCGAAGCGTCGGACACGAGCAGGAACACGTGCGCGCGAGCGCCGGCCGGCATGACCTCCAGCGACGCGGCGATGGCCGGCAACGCGGCCTCGTCGCCCACGAGCAGGTGCCAGCCCGCGTCGGCGCGCGGCGCGTAGACCCCACCGGGGCCCGCGAGCAGCAGCTCGTCGCCCGGCTGCGCCCGCATCGCCCACGGGCCGGCCAGCCCTTGGTCGCCGTGCACCACGAAGTCGAGCACGAGCTCGCCGGCCGCTTCGTCGTAGGACCGCACGGTGTACGAACGCATCCGCGGGCACTGCTCCCGCGGGAACTCCGCGCGGATGCGCTGCAGGTCGAACGGCTCCGGGTACTCGACGCCCGGCACCTTGAAGATCACCTTCACGTACGCGTCGGTGAACGCGTTGGGCTGGAAATCGCGCAGGCCTTCGCCCCCGGCCACGATCCGGATCATGTGCGGGGTCAGGTTCTCCTTGCGCAGAACCGACAAGCGCACGCCCGGGTTCCCCTTGCGCGCCGGCGCATCGGCCATCGGACACCACCCATTCACTAAGGCTTACCTAATCTGGGTCCACCGTACGCGCCCCTCCCCCGTCCCGCCTAGCGGCACTGGTCAGACGACTGCGAGACCGTCGGCCACCACCACCCCGTCGTGCAGGACCGTCCGGTCCCGGCCGCGGTCCATCACCGCGCTCGTGGGCGTCTCCCCGTCCACGAGGACGAGATCGGCCCGGTCGCCCACGCCGAGCCCCGGGCGGTCCGGCACCCCGGCCAGGCGGGGCACGTCGTGGCTCATGATCGAGGCCCCGCCCATGGTCGCCACGGCCAGGGCCAGCTCGATGTGCTCGTCCCGGCGGAACCCGCGCGTGAACGCGAGCTGCCAGGTCCGGTCCAGCAGGTCGCAGTTGCCGTACGGGCTCCAGTAGTCGCGCTGCCCGTCCTCCCCCAGGCCGATCCGCACGCCGGCGGAAACGAGGTCCAGCAAGGAAAGCTGCCCGGCGGAAGACGGCGCCACCGTGGTCATCGCGACGTCCAGCTCGGCGAAGTCGTCGATCACCCGGCGGCTCACCGACTCGGAGATCGAGCCCAGGTCGTACGCGTGCGACATCGTCACCTTGCCGCGCAGGTCCAGCGCCCGGACGCGCTCCAGCACCAGGTCCGTCGAGAACAGGCCGAGGTGGCCCGGCTCGTGCAGGTGGATGTCCACCTCGACCTGGTGCTTCTCCGCCAGGCCGAACACCGCGTCCAGGTGGCCCTTCGGGTCGCGGTCCACCGTGCACGGGTCGATGCCGCCGATCACCGTCGCGCCGGACCGCAGCGCCGCGTCCAGGACGTCGAGCGTGCCCGGTTCCCGGAGGATGCCCGCCTGGGCGAACGCCATCACGTGCACCTCGGCCTGGTCCGCGAACTTGTCCTTCGCGGCCAGCACGGCGTCGAGCTTCTCCAGCCCGCAGTCGACGTCGACCTGCGCGTAGCTGCGGACGCGCGTGGTGCCGTGCGCGATCATCCGCTCCAGCGTGCCCGCCACCCGCTCCGGCAGCGGCACCTCCGCCGACCGCCAGTTCTCACGGTCGTTGGTCATCATCGCCCACACGCCGGGGCCGCCGGTGTGGGGACGGAACGGCAAGCCGATCCGCGTCGAGTCCAGGTGCACGTGGACGTCGCTGAACGACGGGAACAGCAGCCGGCCCCGGCCCTCGATCGCGTCGGCGACCGGGGCCGGGTCGTGCGGGCGGACCGCCGCGATCCGGTCGCCGGTCAGCTCCACGTCGCTGCGCTCGCCACCCCAGGGGCGGACATCACGGATCAACACGGGACGAACCGTAGCGCGCTGGTCCGACCGAATCGGATCACGCCGCCGCGCGCGGATCGCTCACCCGGGTGTTCTGGAACGCCGTGATCAGCCAGCCCGTTCCCGAGCGGACCAGCACGAACGTCAAGGTGCTCTCCCGCCCCTGAGCCACGGCGTCGCCCCCGTCGAGCGCCGAACCGCCGCCGGAGACGACGACGGCGACGTCCTCGGCCGGGAACCGCACCGACGCGTCGCCGGGTCCCCCGATCTTCGAACCCCGCAGCGGACCCTCGAACAACGCGCGGTGCGAGCTCTCGATCAGCTCGCGGCCGGGCAGGCGCATCCCGAAGAACGTCACGTAATCGGCGTCTTCGGTGAACAAACTCGCGTACGCGGCGGCGTCGCCGCTGTTCCAGGCGTCGGCGAGCCGGCTGAGCACGGCGAGGACTTCTTCCCGGTCGGTCATGGTGAGCTCCTTGTCGAACGGCGTTCGTCGTAACGAACACCGTTCTATCCGCGAACGGTGTTCGAGTCAAGGCCCGATTCGTCTAGGCTGCTGTCCATGACCGTCCCGCCCCCGCCGTGGCGCCGTGGCCCGAGCCCTCGCCGGCGCGCCGAAAAGCCGTTGCTGTCACGGGAATTGGTGGTGAAGACGGCGCTGGGCCTGCTCGCCGCCGAGGGCTTCGAGGCCGTGTCGATGCGAAGGATCGCCCAGCAGCTGGAGACCGGGCCCGCGTCGCTCTACGCGCACGTGGCCAACAAGGAGGAGCTCGACGAGCTCATGCTCGACGCGGTCCTGGGCGACGTGCCGGTGCCGGAGCCGGATCCCGGGAACTGGGCCGAGCAGGTGAAAGAGCAGGTGCGCCAGCAGGTCCGCGCGATGGTGGCCTACCCCGGCATCGCGAAGGTCGCGTGGAACACGCCGGTGCCCGTCACGCCGAACTCGCTGCGCCAGGGCGAGGCGATGCTCGCGATCCTGCGCGCCGGGGGCCTGGATCTGAAACAGGCGGTGTTCGCGGGCGACGCGTTGAGCCTGTACGCCAAGGCGTACGCGTTCGAGGCGAGCAGCTGGACGTTCGGCGACTACGACGAGGCGGAAGTCGCCGAACGCGAACGGCAGATGGCCGACTACATGCGGTCCCTGCCTGCCGGTGCGTTCCCGAACCTGTTGCAGTCGGGGCAGTTCTTCACCGGCGAGACGAGCAAGGACCGCTTCGAGTTCGCCCTCGCGATGTTCGTGGGCGGACTGCAGAGCCTCGTCAGGGCTTGAGCACGATCTTGCCGCGCGTGTGGCGCCGCTCCAGCTCGCGGTAGGCGTCCTGCACCCGCGCCAGCGGGTAGGTGGCCGCGACGGGCACCTCGAGCAGGCCCTTGTCCACCAGCGCAGCGAGGTCGCGCATGACCTCGGCGCTCGCGGCGGCCATGTTGCCCTCGGTCTTCACGTTGTACTTCTGCGCGGCGGCGAAGTCGATCACGGTGTCGATCCGTCCCGTGTAGACACCCAGGCGCAGCGCGAGCTCGACGTACCCGTCGCCGTAGGTGTCGATGAACGCGTCGACCTTGCCGCCGGTGACCTCGCGCAGGCGCTCTTCGAGACCCTCGCCGTAGGCCACCGGGAGCACGTCCTGCTCCGCCAGCCACGCGTGGTTGGCCTCGCTCGCGATCCCGACCACGGTCGCACCGGTGAGCTTCGCCAGCTGCACGACCAGGGAGCCGACACCGCCGGCCGCACCGGACACCACGAGGGTGTCGCCGTCGTGCAGGTGAACCGCGCGCACGGCGGCGTACGCGGTGGTGCCCGCGACGAACAGCCCACCCGCCGCTTCCCACGACACGCCGCTGGGCTTCGGCGTCAGGTTCTCGGCGTCCACCAGCACGAACTCGGCCTGGCTGGAGCGCGTGTGCACGAAGCCGATGACCTCGTCACCGACCTGGATCTCCTCGACGCCCGCACCCAGCTCGGCGACGACGCCGGCGAGGTCGCTGCCCTGCCCGGACGGGAACGTCGACGGGAACTGCTGCGCGAACACGCCTTCGCGGATGGCGGCTTCACCGGGGTTGATCCCGGCGGCTCTGACCTCCACGAGCACCTGGCCGGGACCGGGCACCGGACGGGCGACCTCTTCCACTCCCAGGACGTCGATCCCGCCGTGTTCGCTGTACCTGACCGCCTGCGGCATGCGCGACTCCCTCGCTCGTCGATACTTCGACCAACGAACCATCAGCCCGGTTTATGCCCGCTGAGCGAAAATTCAGCCGGCCAGGCGACGGACCACACCGTCGGCGAGCAGCCGCCCGCGGTCCGTGAGCACGGCGCGGCCGCGACTGTCCAGAAGGGACGGTTCCAGGAGTCCTTCCGCCGCAGCGGCGCGGGCTTCGGCGATTCCGGCGGCGTCGAGCGCATCGAGCGCGAGTCCTTCCGCGACCCGGAGTTCGAGCATGATGCGTTCGAGGTGCCGGTCCTCTTCGGTGAGCAGCTCACGGCCGGCTTCGGGACTGTTCCCCTCCGCCAGCAGCGACGCGTACTTGGCCGGGTGCTTGACGTTCCACCAGCGCACGCCGCCCACGTGGCTGTGCGCGCCGGGGCCCGCGCCCCACCAGTCGCCGCCCTGCCAGTAGCCGAGGTTGTGCCGGCAGCGGGCCGCGTCGCCGGAGGCCCAGTTGGACACCTCGTACCACCGCAGGCCGGCGGCCGAGAGCACGGAGTCGATCATCTCGTAGTCGGTGGCCAGCACGTCGTCGTCGGGCGCGGGCAGCTCGCCCCGGCGCACGCGGCGGGCGAGCGCGGTGCCCTCCTCCACGATCAGCGCGTACGCCGACACGTGGTCGACACCCGCGGACAGCACGGCGTCGAGCGAGGCCCGCAGGTCCTCCGGGCGCTCGCCGGGCGTGCCGTAGATCACGTCGAGGTTCACGTGCTCGAACCCGGCGGCCCGCGCCTCGCGCGCGGCGTCCACGGGCCGGCCGGGCGTGTGCACGCGGTCGAGCACCTGCAGCACGTGCCGCGCGGCCGACTGCATCCCCAGCGACACCCGCGTGTACCCGGCCGCCCGGATCCGTTCGAAGAACTCCGGCGACGTCGACTCGGGGTTGGACTCGGTCGTGACCTCGGCGCCCGGCGCCAGCCCGAACGCGTCGCGCACGACCTCGAGCACCTCCGCCAGCCCGTCCGCGCCCAGCAACGACGGCGTGCCCCCGCCCACGAACACCGTGTCGGTCGCCGGCGGCTCCCCGAGCACCCGCGCGGCCAGCTCCAGCTCGCGGCGCAGCCCGTCGAGCCACGACCTCGGCGACGCGGCAGAGCCCAGTTCACCGGCGGTGTAGGTGTTGAAGTCGCAGTACCCGCAGCGCGTGGCGCAGAACGGCACGTGCACGTAGACGCCGAACGGCCGTCGCCCGAGCCCCTCCAGGGCACTTTCGGGCAATCCGGTCTCGGCAGGCAGCTCGGCTACGTCAGGCACGACGTCCATTGTCCCTCGCACCGCCCCGGCGCGACCCGGGCCCTGCTCCACCCGGGCGGAAGTTCGGCCGCCGAACGAACCTCCGCGTCACCCGAGCCGGCCGGAACCCCTCCCGAGCGGCCTTCCGGGCGACCCCCGTTCGGCGGCAAAACCGCAGGCAGCGAGCCCGATCACCCACAGTCCGGGCCCGCGCGCAAGCCCCGTGCGCAGGCCCTCCCACCATCCGGACGCGTTTGAACCACGTTCTGAACGCGTGGTTATCTGGGCCGGTGAGTCCTGCCGGTGTCCTTCTCGTGGCGCGCCGCCACGTCGACCTTCTGCGGGTCGCGAGCGCGCTCTGCCGGCCTGCCCGCTGACTCCCGACGCCCGACCCAGCCCACCACATCTGGACCGCCGGCGCCGGACCCGCCGCGATCCCCGTCGCCCGCCTCGAAGCGGCACGACCTCAGCGGCGTCCGGAGCCACTAACCGGAGGACTCCTCATGGCCTCACCCACGCGTGAAACCCCCGCGAAGAGCCGGCCGCGGCAGAAGCGCGGCGAGGGACAGTGGGCGCTCGGCTACCGAGAGCCGCTGAACCCCAACGAGCGGTCGAAGAAGGACGACAACCCGCTCAACGCCCGCGCGCGCATCGAGAACATCTACGCCCACGGCGGCTTCGACTCGATCGACCCCGGTGACCTGCGCGGCCGGTTCCGCTGGTTCGGCCTCTACACCCAGCGCAAGGAAGGCATCGACGGCGGCCGCACGGCCACGCTCGAGCCCGAGGAGCTGGACGCCCGCTACTTCATGATGCGCGTGCGCCTCGACGGCGGCATGCTCACCACGCAGCAGCTGGCCGTGCTGGCGGAGATCTCCCAGACGCACGCGCGCGGCACCGCGGACATCACCGACCGGCAGAACATCCAGTACCACTGGATCCGGATCGAGGACGTGCCCACGATCTGGCAGAAGCTCGAGAACGCGGGCATGACCACCATGGAGGCGTGCGGCGACAGCCCCCGCGTGATCCTGGGCTCGCCCGTCGCCGGGATCGCGGCCGACGAGATCATCGACGGCACACCCGCCATCGAGGAGATCAAGCGCCGCTACATCGGCGACCCGCAGTACGCGAACCTGCCGCGCAAGTTCAAGACCGCGGTGTCGGGCCAGCAGGACGTGGCGCACGAGATCCACGATGTCGCGTTCGTCGGCGTGAACCACCCCGAGCACGGCCCGGGCTTCGACGTCTGGGTCGGCGGCGGCCTCTCGACCAACCCGATGATCGGCCAGCGCCTCGGCGCCTGGGTGCCGCGCGACGAGGTGCCGGACGTGTGGGAAGGCGTGATCAGCGTCTTCCGCGACTACGGCTACCGCCGCCTGCGCTCGCGCGCCCGCATCAAGTTCCTGGTGAAGGACTGGGGCGCCGCGAAGTTCCGCGAGGTGCTGGAGGAGAAGTACCTCAAGCGCCCGCTGCTCGACGGCCCCGCGCCGGACGTGCCGCCCGCCCCGATCGACCACGTCGGCGTGCACCGGCAGGTCGACGGCAAGTTCTACGTCGGTGCCGCGCCCGTCGCCGGCCGAGTGAACGGCGAGACGCTGCTGGCCGTGGCCAAGGCCGCCGAACGCGCGGGCTCCGGGCGGGTGCGCCTGACGCCGCAGCAGAAGCTCGTGGTCCTCGACGTGCCCGAGTCCGAGGTGCCGGGCCTGGAGACGGAGCTCGCCGAGCTGGGCCTGCACACCAAGCCCTCGCCGTGGCGGCGCAGCGTGATGGCGTGCACCGGGCTGGAGTTCTGCAAGCTCGCGATCGTCGAGACTAAGGCCCGCGCCCAGGCGCTGGTCACCGACCTCGAGAAGCGGCTCGCCGACGTGCAGGGCGACCTGGAGAACCCGGTCAGCGTGCACCTCAACGGCTGCCCCAACTCGTGCGCCCGCATCCAGACCGCCGACATCGGGCTCAAGGGCCAGATCGTCACCGACGCCGAGGGCCGCCAGGTCGAGGGGTTCCAGGTGCACCTCGGCGGCGGGCTCGGCCTCGACGCCGGGTTCGGCCGCAAGCTGCGCGGGCACAAGGTCGTCGCCGACGAGCTGGTCGACTACGTCGAGCGCGTGGTCCGCGCCTACCTCGAGGGCCGCGAGCCCGGCGAGCGCTTCGCGCAGTGGGTCGGGCGGGCCGACGAAAGCCTGCTGCAGTGACCTCGACAGAACGAGCGGTGCCCTACTATTGCCCGTTCTGCGGTGACGAGGACCTGCGCCCCGCCGAAGACGGCGGCTGGCTCTGCGGCGCCTGCCGGCGCGGGTTCTCGGTGAAGTTCCACGGACTGTCCCTACCGGAGGAGACGCTCGGATGACGGCCACAGCTGACTACCGGACCCTGGCCGAACGCGCGGAGAAAGAGCTGGCCCAGGCCACGGCGGAGGAAGCACTGCGCTGGACGGTCGAGCAGTTCGGCGACGACTTCATCGTCGCGTCGAACATGCAGGACGCCGTGCTCATCGACCTGGCGACCCAGGTCAAGTCCGATGTGGACGTTTTGTTCCTCGAGACCGGTTACCACTTCCCGGAGACGATCGGCACGCGCGACGCCGTGCAGACGGTGTACCCCGACGTGACGATCGTCAACGCGCAGGCCGCGCAGAGCGTGGCCGAGCAGGACGCCGAGTACGGCAAGGACCTGTTCGCCCGGGACCCCAACCAGTGCTGCTTCCTGCGCAAGGTGGTGCCGCTGCGCGACACGCTGGCGAAGTACTCGGCGTGGGTCACCGGCGTGCGCCGCGTGGACGCGCCGACCCGCGCGAACACCCCGATCGTCACCTGGGACGAGCGCAACGGCCTCGTGAAGGTCAACCCGCTCGCCGCGTGGACCGACGACGAGTTCAACGGCTACATCCGCGACCACGGCGTGCTCGAGAACCCGTTGGTGTCAGTGGGTTATCTGTCCATCGGCTGCGCGCCGTGCACGGCGAAGGTCGAGGCCGGGCAGGACCCGCGCAGCGGCCGCTGGGCCGGCCAGTCGAAGACCGAGTGCGGACTGCACGGCTGATGGCGAACACAGAGGGACCGATGACCACTCTGGAACCCGCGGTCGACAACCTGGTCGCGCTGGAATCCGAAGCCATCCACATTTTCCGCGAGGTGGCGGGTGAGTTCGACCGGCCCGTGATCCTCTTTTCCGGCGGCAAGGACTCGACGCTGCTGCTGCACCTGGCGATCAAAGCCTTCTGGCCCGCGCCGGTGCCGTTTCCGTTGCTGCACGTGGATACCGGGCACAACTTCGACGAGGTCATCGAGTTCCGCGACCGCGTCGTCGAGAGATACGGGCTGCGGCTGGTGGTGGCGAAGGTGCAGGACTGGATCGACGACGGCCGTCTGGAAGAGCGCGCCGACGGCCTGCGCAACCCGCTGCAGACCACGCCGTTGCTGGACACGATCGCGGAGAACAAGTTCGACGCGGTGTTCGGCGGCGGCCGCCGCGACGAGGAACGGGCGCGGGCCAAGGAACGCATCTTCAGCCTGCGCAACTCGTTCGGGCAGTGGGAGCCGCGGCGGCAGCGGCCGGAGCTGTGGAACCTCTACAACGGCCGTCACCGTCCGGGCGAGCAGGTGCGGGTGTTCCCGTTGTCGAACTGGACCGAAGCGGACGTGTGGAA